>JAGUXU010000096.1 GCA_020061685.1 Candidatus Omnitrophota bacterium | reverse complement strand
TGATCACCTTTGAGTTGAGAAACCCGGGAGAGACAACACCGGTCAAGACCTTTCAGATGGTAAGCGGCAGCGATGGCAAATATATCTTCCCGCATATAGAACCGGGAGTCTATGATATCACCGCGAAGGCATCTAATTCTCTGCGGGCTAAGCTCAGCAATGTCGAAGTAAATGCCGGGGGAATAACTTCAGATATAGACTTTTCTCTCTTAGGCGGCGATGCCGATAACAATAATATCGTCTCGTTGGTCGATTTCGCGATATTGCGGGCCGCCAAAGGCACCAGGCCTGGCGACGCCAAATGGGACGAGAGAGCCGATTTCAACGGAAACAACCAGATAGACCTGACGGATTTCGCGATATTAAGGTCTAATTCAGGAAAATCAGGATCACAATAACAGAAAGGAAGGAAAAACCGATGCGTGTCAAATTATCAAACTTCGTATGTAGTCTTATCCTGGCCTTCGGCCTTGTTTTAACCGCGGAGGCCGCAGAGGGCGCAGTCCAATTGTCCCTGCAGCCGTCCACCCAGGATGTCGGCGTAGGAAGCCAGTTTACGCTGAATATGAATCTGGCTAATTCTTCTCCGGAGCAATTGGCTTCCCTGAATGTTTGGCTTTCATTTGATCCGGATTACCTGGAAGTCGTAGATTCGGACGCCGGCAACTGGATCACGAGCGGTACCAACGTCTTAGACGGCCCCTATCATACCGCCTTTGACTGGGACTTCCACGATCATAATACGGCCAATAATACCACCGGCAGGATAGGCTACGGAGAGGGGAGCTTTGCCACGGACGTAACAGGAAGCGGCACTTTTGCCCAGATCAAATTCCTGGCCAAAGCCCCTGTCTTAAATACCCAGATAGATTATCTTCTTACCGGCACCGGCGGCCTGGATGATACCTATGTCTATGACATAGATGCGGACAATGTCTTGGGAGAGGCGGCGGGGGCAGCCGTAAATGTGATACCTGAGCCGCTTACCGTCATGTCGTTAATTGTGGGTTTGGGAGGTATATTGCCTTTGACCAGAAAAAAATAAACAAGGAGACGGCATATGAGAGGAAAGGGATTAAAAGCATCTGTACTTGTCTTTCTTTTTTGGATATCCATTTTAATCCCGCCAGCAGAAGCCGCCAACCCCACCTTTACCGCGCAGGAAGACCTCGTTTATAACGAATTTATGTCCCCCTACTATCCGGACGGTATGCGTTCCGGATGGAACGGCGTATACGCCACCTATCTTGACTGGCACACCAACGATAATACGGCAGTCTGGGTGAATAAGAACCATGAAGTTTCCACGGAATCTACGTCCCTGATGGCGTTATGCGCCGCTTTAAGGGGAGACCAGGCGGCGTTTGACCAGATGTATGACTTGTGGGCTTCGGAGAACTATTTTCTCTCGCAGAGATTCCAACTGGAGCACTGGCTATTGGACCCGTGGGGCTCAAAGATCGATAATAACGGCGATTGCGCCAATGCCTCGGGCGAAGAAGTGAGGATGATAGAAGTCCTCAAGATAGCTTATGATAAATTCACCCCTACGCCGGGCCGCGACTACAGGCAGATGGCCATAAACCTGGCCGAGGGCTTAAAAGGGCTCAACGGAGGGCAGGGCAATTTTGAGCAGCCCTATGCCTATGCCACAGACGCTGGAGACGGGGGAACGGACTACATCAATTTTGAACCCCAGATCACCCGCTATCTCAGGATAAATTGCCTGGAAAGGACTACGCAGTGGGGCGATTCTTTGTTCGAGGTGGAAGTTTTCGGGCCGGATACCGGAACTTTAAACTTTGCGTTGACCGCTACCGCTACGGCTTCTTCTATAGAGGGCCAGGGGCTGGAGGCGGACAAAGCCATAGACGGTAATCTAAGCACGCGCTGGTCATCACAATTCTTCGATCCCCAATATTTGGAACTGGACCTCGGCGCCGAATATAACATAGATGAAGTCGTCTTGCACTGGGAGGCCGCCTCGGCTAAAACCTACAATATCGACCTTACCCCATATTATCAGCCCAAAGAAGCCGATGGCCATCTCTTACGCCCGTGGTTTATCTGGAGGACCGATGAGATGCCGGTCAGTAAGCCCTGGGACCCTGTAAGGGTGGCATTGAATTACAATAATTTTGTTTCTTATTATGACGCCGCGAACTGGTTGAATGATCCATTTTATCAGGACGTATTAGATTATTCACTGAGCATAGTCGAGGGTTCCCAGAATACGGATCCGGCTTCAAGCGGCAAAGGGCTCTTTAAGACCAAATACGACATCAGCCGCCACCAGTATTTAAGCGAATACGGGGATAATGCCTGCACGACGATAGCCGGATGCGATATCGCGACACGCCTGGGTATTTACGGTCATCTGGTTTCCGACCAGAATGCGATAAATGCGGGAAGGATGTATCTTGATTTCCTGAAGGCAAAATATATAAATGACGGCGCGATATTCGCCAGTTACGATTACGATACAGGCGAGCCGGTAGACAGAAACCAGGGGTTTGTGCTGTATTCCTTCTTCGCGAGATTAGCCGTGGAGTACGCGGAATATGATCTGACCGAGAAGATGCTCAGGGAACAGATCCTGCCTTATCAGGTAGACGACCCGTCCGATCCGGGATACGAAGAAGGTTATTACGGCGCTTTCAAGGCCCGCGCCACAAGAGCGGAGTCCCAGGAGGATATCTGGAAAGACGCCTCTGCCTTCGCGAATTTCGAGACCCTGCTTGCTCTGCATAAGTGGAATGATACCGACAAAGGCCCCTGGAACAGCTCTTATCCGCTTGGCTGGACGACGGTCGCCGCCGTGTCCGGAAGCGACGGAGGAGAAGACATCGTGGATTTCAACACGGTAAACGCCCGCTATATAAAGGTCCTTTGCGGGAACCACAGCCTGCCGGCATACGGCTACTCCATGTTTACCCTTAATATATTCAGCCCGGAGATGGTAGATGAGGCATTGAATAAACAGGTCTCGACCTCAAGCGTCGAGAATTACGATTATATCGGTCCCAAGGCGGTAGATAATAATGATTCCACCAGATGGTCTTCCGAGTTCAAGATAGACCCTCAATGGATATATGTCGATCTGGGTACGGACAAGGTCATAAATAGAGCGCGCGTCCTGTGGGAAGCGGCCTACGCCACCGATTACGAGATCCAGGTGGTACCTGTGGCCGACACGGTCAATATCACCAGGGCCGAATGGTCGGTCTCGAGGAGAAGGCTGACGGTCGAGGCGACAAGCACTAAGAGCCCTTACCCGGCATTGACAACGGTCAACTTTGGGCCTATGATCTATAATGAGTCTACGGGAAGATATGCCGCGACCTACTACAATGTCCAGTCCAATCCCGGAACGGTCACGGTTACCTCAAGCTTCGGAGGCTCGGCGACAGGTACTGTAATAAGAAAAAGATAATCTTCATTATTTAGAAAGGTGATAAAAAATATGAGCAATATTTTTAAGGTGGTCCTTTTTTTGTTTTTGGCATGCAGTTCCTCTTTGTCGTATGCCGATGCCGATATTTTTCTTATGGCTGACTTTGAGAACGGCAATACCTCCGACTTTCTCGGCGGACGCTGGGAGGCCGAGACCGATAAGCTCTGGTGTAAAGGGACCTCTGAAGCAAAGATGGAGCTTGTCTCCGGCGCAAACGGCTCAAAAAATTCGTTAAGGATGGAATATGTCCTGGGGACACGCCCGGAGTGGTCGCCTTTCGCAGACCTTAAGTGCAGATATGCGGAGGAGAAGAACGTTTACTCGGGATTTAGCGGAATAAAATTCTTATTAAGAGGCAGCGGCGGCAAGTTAAGACTGGTATTTATGACCTCCAATATAGACACATGGAACTATTGGGGGTACGTAATAGAGAAGACGCCGGCGGAATGGAAGGAATATATCATTAAATGGCAGGACATGGCTCCGGGCTGGGGAGAGACAAAGCCCCTGGCTGAGTCCCTGGCCAAAGTCACCGACATCCAGTTCCATACGGAGGGGAAGGAAGGCGACAAGGGATGGTTGGAGGTCGATAATATAGCGCTCATCGTAGATAAAGAGGCAAAGGAAGAATCGCTGGCGGACAAGAAATTCATGCCGTATATCGACGTGAATCAGGCCTTCTACGCGCCGCGCGCGGCGAAAAAAGCGGTCGTAAGGTGCGAC
The DNA here is from genome assembly GCA_020061685.1 of Candidatus Omnitrophota bacterium. Lineage (GTDB taxonomy): Bacteria > Omnitrophota > Gorgyraeia > Pluralincolimonadales > Pluralincolimonadaceae > JAGUXU01. The sequence goes on along the minus strand of JAGUXU010000096.1, from coordinate 3,021 downwards.
AGCAAATTGGACGGCGGGAAATTTTCCATATCGGATAAAGGCGGCAGGCCCGTCTTGTCCGGAGAGTTAAGATATTGGGGCGAATACTGGGGCAGGCATTTCTGGACCCTGGATTTTTCAGAGATAAAAAAAGAAGGCGAATATACCATAAAGGCGGATTTCGGCAATAAAAAGAAAGCGGAAAGCAAGGTCTTTGTGACGACGGACGGCATTAAAGATGCGGCCGAGAAGACACTGACATATTTTTATACCCAGAGATGCGGAACGGAAATCCCCGGTTGGCATAAACTATGTCATATTGATGACGGCGTCCTTCCTAACGGGACCCATTTTGATGCGGCCGGAGGCTGGCACGATTGCGCGGGTTTCGATAAGGAGATGTACACTACCTATCTGCCGGTTTATGCATATACTACAATGGCCTTTGAGTCGGATCCCAAGCTGAAAAAACGGATGCTGGAAGAAGCGCGCTGGGGAGCAGACTGGGTAATGAAGATGACGGATGAGAAAGGCAATATCTGGTGCCATGTAGAGCCGCATAATGCCACTCCCGAAGATTTTATTAAGATATGGACCGATGGCGTGGATGCCGATAATAAAACCGGGACCGCAGACGACAGAAAGATAACCAAAGACGCGTGGGGGCCCGAAGAAGGAGTGCAGGCGGCGAACATGGGCGTACTTGCAAAGTTAGGATATCTTATCGGAGAAGAGGACAAGGAATATTCTAAGAGGTGTATTGACAAGGCGAAAAAAATCATGGACTATTTGAAAAATAAGGATTATTATTATGCGGAGAAGTTCTATTTAGGCCGCGGAAATTCCCATTATAATTTATTCCATTCCGGCCTGCTCCTCGGAGACATCTATTTGTATAAGATCGAAAAGAAAGAGGAATATCTTAAAGACGCCCGCAAGAGGATGGATTTTATCATCGATAATTGCCACACAAACAAAGGAGAATCGTTAAATTCGAGTATAGAACGTACGCCTGCCTCCGGCAGAAGCTTCGACCCGTATTTCGACCTGCTTTGTTTTTATGAATTTTATAAGCAATTTCCGGACGATCCCTATATCCAAAAGATAAAGCAATCATATCAGAGTTTGATGGAAAATCAGGTCATGAACAGGATAAACCAATCTCCGTATAATCAGGCTCAACTGGTGGATTCGGACCTGTTCCATTATATCGCGGTAAATACGTTCCAGAGGAATTTCGCGAAACCCGAAGGGACGGCTAAATTCACTCAGGGAAAGAATTGCTATTGGCTCTCCTTGGCTACCGTCTGTTTTTACGCCGACGAAGTCCTGGGCACCGAAAAATATTCGGAGATAGCAGTAAGCCAGATCGACTGGGTGACGGGGAAGAACCCGTTCGGCCTCTCGACGGTAGCGGATGTGGGCTACAGGTTCCCGCGCATGTTCACTATGTGGTATTGGTTGAAAGGCCATCCCGCGTCCGAAGGGGTGATCCCCGGCGGTGTCATAAACGGCATCGGCGGAGACGAGAACGATTTTCCCTATCTTGACCTGAAAAATAATAACTGGATGGCATGGGAGACGAACGAATACTGGAACCCGCCGACGGCATGGTTCGCTATGGCCACATGGCAATATTATAAATGGTCGAAGGATCAGGTAAAAGAATAAGAAGGGAGGGCTGTTTGATGCGCAGGAAAGTCGGTTTGTTGTTGGCGTTCTTGTTCGTTTTTACCTGCGGCGCAGGCGTAATGCTATCCTCATATGCGGAGGAAAATCTCCTTAAGAATCCCGGTTTTGAAGGAACGGACGGTTGGAATGTTTGGGGCAAGGAGACATGGCTAAAGGACCTTGGCTCCAGGGAAGAAAAACACAGCGGCAACAGGTCGTACAAGGTGGTTATAAAAGAGGCCACGCCTTGGGATAGCACCATAGCCGAACAGATCGTAAAAGATCTGCCGGAAGGCCGTTTTGAAGCGTCGGCCTGGGTAATGATCCCGCAAAAGACGCCCCTTGTCAATACACTTGTATATCTGGAACTCTTTTTAGTGGGAGAAGACGGCGCCGACCTTAAGAAGTTCCAGAGCTCGCAATATAATAATCAGGCGGTTCCGCTATGGCAGAAACTGACCGTCTCAGGGACGATCCCCCCGGGAGTAAAAAGCGTCAAGTATTGGCTGGTCGTAGCGCCGCAAAAAGAGGACTGCTCCGGTACCGTCTATTTTGACGACGCTAGCTTAGTGATAACATTAGCGCGGAAACCTCTTTAAATAACCGGCAGGCAGATCCGGATCTTGAAAGGGCGGGGAAAAGTTTCTTTTCTCCGCCCTTTTTCTTTACCCCCCTATATTTTATTGTCGAATAACGCCTAAACTGGTATAATTTATTAAATTTCTAAATATCAAGGAGGGGTGCATGAGATACGTCAAGATCACACTTGTTTTTTTAATAGCTTTTATCCTAGCGGCAAATTTAGCCCACGCCGAGGCCAAAAAATCAAAGATCAAGGTAGGTGTCAGTGTGGCCACGATGAAAGAGGCGGTCTATTCTTTCATGAAGAAAGCGATGACGGACAACAAGGATAAATACGGCGCGGAAATATACTGGGTCGCGGCCAATAACGACGAAATGGCGCAGGTCGCCAATGTCGAGGACTTATTGGCGCAGGGGATAGATGTCTTGATCCTGCACCCTGTCAACACTATCGCCGCAGGCAGTCTCGTCGAGAAGGCGAGAAGGGAAAACGTCCCGGTAGTATCAATGGACAGGCTGCCGGCCGCCGCTAACGTCAATTGCCACGTCACCGCCAACAGTTTTCTCGTAGGGCAGCTGCAGTCCAAGTATGTGGCTGAGCGGCTTAACGGAAAAGGCAACGTCGTCATCCTCCAGGGCGAGGCGGGCAACGATGTCGCGCGGGAGATAACCGCCGGAAATAAAGACGCCCTGAAGAATTATCCCGGCATAAAGATCGTGGTCGACCAGACTCATAAGGCGTGGTCGAGAGACCTGGCTATGGCCACCACCGAGAACGCCCTGACGAAC
>JAGUXU010000084.1 GCA_020061685.1 Candidatus Omnitrophota bacterium | reverse complement strand
AGAAAGGATAAAATGAAGTTTATTATCACTGCTGAAGTCAAAATAGCGCCGCCTATCTTAAGCGGATACAGGCCGAATTCTCTCTTAATGTTCGCAAGGCGACTACCCGTTAGGCTCATGTTTGAATAGCCGATCGTCCTTTTTTGCAATTTATCATATGAAATTAATATCATTCGTCCAAATTTACTATCGCCTAATATGGAGGGATTGTTTTTTTCAATAAAAGCGACTGTAGATCTACACATATAACTGCGACGGTATGCTTCTGCCACATCATATTTAAAAGCGAGGTAGAATTCGGGCAGTCTTCTTGAAAAAGATATGATTGCACTGTTCTTTGTTATTTTTTTTATTTTCACTTGATCGTTACCAAAGGTCTATTGTTTGTTATTCTTCTCCTCTGCGACTTCGTAAGCCCTCGATAGGAATCCTTTTACTCTATATTTATTTGTAACGAAATCAATGGGGGTATCATATGTTAACAATCTCCCCTTAAAATAGATCCCATTTGAGATCTCCTGGCATCGCAATATCATCTCCGTGGTAATCTGTTTCTTGTTAATTACTCTCCCAATACTGAATTTTCCCCTCCCTAACTCGAATTCACGAAAACTTTCCGTAGGTTTACCGACCGCCGCTATTTCTGCCAGGGTCCCGCCGGAAGCGTCCACTTCCCTATCGCCCACTTTTATCAGTGCAATGGTCTGGTCATCGAGATCACGCAGGGTGATGCTGATCTTTAGCATCTTGGATAATTCGTCTGTCACTCTTGCCGTTATGGCATATTCATTCGTCTTAAAGATTATCTCGGAATTGTAGTCAACGACATTATCCCCGTAGACCAAACCAGATCCCTTAAATTCCAATCTAAGTTTTAATAACGCATAGCGCTGTTTTAACGAGGGGTCGCTATCATCCGGCCTGATTTCCCCTAAATCTATCACTTCTCCTATGATAGATCCTTTCCTGCTCAGTTCTCTGTCGTTAATAGAGACCTTCTTTGCGATATCGGGTCTTAATTTTACCAGCTGACAATTCAGATATACTTCTTTGTATTTGCTGCTTGGCGGTTCCGGACTTTGCAAGCCGATTATTCTATATCCGAAATATAACATCGGTATGAGGCATATCAAAAATGCCAGCACCAGGAAATCGATCACGTTGATCATACCGAATAGCCGTCCTTTGTCGTCAATGAATTTCATCGCAACTTCCTCCTTCGGTTTTTTAAATATATCCTTCTAGCCAATAATAAAGTATTGCCGCGTATTCATGGATTATCGCCCTTATCTGCCTTAAGTTTATCTGTTTCCATTTCCTCTTGCCTTTCTCGTCTATGCCGCCATGAGAATAGAACTGGCTGTCTATGACCGGAGAATAGATGATATCTTTGTCCGGGGCAACTTTCCTGAAGACCAGTAAGGCCCGGCGCATATGATATGGAGAGCTTATAAGGACCGCCTTCTTCCATTTCCTCGCATCTAATATACTGTCTGAAAATCTCACGTTTTCATACGTATTTGCCGCTTTGTCCTCAAGCAGAATGGCCTTTTCCGGAACGCCCAATGAAATAGCCAGCACTTTCATGACATAAGGTTCCGAAAATGTGCTCCGGGTGCCGGAGGAAAAGATAAGATTGTCGGCGTATCCTTTTTTATACAATTCTACCGCATAATTTACCCTCTCTTCATAACCCTGGCCCGCTTGCCCGCTTTCTCCTACGCCGCCGGCAAATACGAGTATGGCATCGGCCCTCTGCGGCTGTTGAATGATCCTCAGCGGTTCCGCCAAGTACCACATCAACGGGGTATAAAATACTACGCCCCATAAGAAAAGAACGGAAAAAGCGACTTGGAATATCTTTTTGCGCCAACGGCTGTAAATCTCCAGGAACTGCTGCTGCCACTTAGGCGGGGTTATCAGCGTCTTTGCTCCCAGGGTCTCTTCGATCCTTTTGCTCATCTCTTCCAGTTTCAATTCCCAGCTGTTTCCCCTGGCTAAATGTATCCTTGCGTTAATTAATCCGTCGTTATTCTCCCGGAGGGCGCTTTGGACCTTTTCAAGAAACTCCTCGCGGTCTTTTGCGATCAAGATCAGGTTGTCCTTATTGAATTTTTCCACCTCCGGCAAATAGGCGGAGACTATGGGCTTTCCCATAATATGGTACTCATTTATCTTGGTCGGATAGACGGTGCGCGTATATTCGTTAAGGATATAGGGTATGATACATACGTCAAATTGGTTTATATATGCCGGTAATAAGGAATAGTCCTTTTTGCCTACAAAATGTACGTTCTTTATGCCGTCAAATCGGGAAACGGGCGCCTGGACCGGACCCACCATGACTATGGACCAATCGGGGCACTTGCCGACTATATATTGTATCAGGTCGAAATCTATGTGCCGATGGATTCCGCCCACGTAGCCGATCACGGGCCTGGGGATATCTTTGATCTCGGCGGGAACCGGCGGTGTTTTTTCTTTCTTGAAATTCTCAAAGATCTCGGCATTTATCCCGAATAAAAACTCAAAAACGTTCTCATTATACTGCAGACAATTATTCTTAAAATCCTCCCCCTGGACGAATATCAGATCGCTCTGTTTTATGACTTTCGCCTCTGTCTCCTTGAATTTCCTGGGATTAGAGGTCAATTTTGCCCAATCGGCGATGCAGCAATATATCAGTAATTCCTTCTTCAGGGATTCTATGATATCAACGGCTGTGCCGGTCGCTAAAAAGGTCCAGATAATGGGATTATCAAATTTCATTATATCCGTCCAGTTCCTGAGGGCCTTTAACATCAAGAATTTATTGGCCCATTTCGCTATCCTCGAATACGGGAACGGCAGGATCAGGGGGGAATATACATACAGATTATCCGCCACTTTCCTGAAGCCCTTGACGCCCTTCAGCCAGTTGGTTATCCTCTTTTTTATCCGCGGGATATCCTTAAACGTAGGGGGCCTTACGCCCGTATTCTCTATGAAGAGGACGCAGTTCCCGTTCTTGGCGAAAATAGACATTATCTCCTGGTGCCCCTGCCAGATGAAATCCCAATCTATCGAAGATATGCAGATTATATTTTTATTCTTGATCATCTCTTGACACCTAAAATATTCACGGAATCAACCCAATTATACGCGCCTTTTACCTTCATCTTAAAACGGAACATATTATCGTTGCTATAGACGCGTATGCGCCTTAACTCATAGGGATCGCTGCCGGCGCCGTTAAAACCCATTATGTTGGTATAGGCCCTCTCGTAGCCGCTTTCCTTGACAAGCTGTTTTATGCGGCCGTTAAACGCCCGGGCGGAACCGAAAGGATAGGCAAAATATCTGACTTTCCTGCCTGTCGCATCTTCAATCTTTTTCTTCGATTCGCTTATTTCCCTATATGCGGCGTCCCTGCTCAGCTTTGTCAGATCGGGGTGGCTGAGGGTATGCGACCCTATCTCCACTCCGGAACCGGATATCTCCTTGATCTGCCGCCAGCTTAACGGCTTGACCCCGGCGCTACCGCCGAAAAAAGCATCGAACGACATCTTGCCATCGATAAAATCAGTGGTGATAAAAAGTATGGTTTTTATATTATACCTCAAAATGACCGGAAAAGCATTATCGAAGAAATTGCCGAACCCGTCGTCAAACGTCACGATCATGTCCCGCTTGCCTGAGCGGGATACGGACTTTATCTGTTCTTCAAAAAGCGGGGCGCGCAGATTGATCTTATGGGGCGTATCGGGCGAACCGGTCCTCTCTATCGAATGATAGACCAACACCGTCTCGCCCTTATTGCCGAACAGGGCCGAGGCCGGATAGCATGCGAGGCTTATAGCGTCTTTGATTATATCTATCATATTCTATTCGAAGCGTTGATACTTGCCTCTTCTTTGATTCAACCGTCGCCAAAGATAAACAATCGGCCTAAATTTACGCAGAAAAGGCAGGATACTCAAAAGGTAAACGCTGACCGCGCATCTCCGCCATTTCAAAAGAAGGGTCAACGGGGTGTTTTTACCGGTATATATATAAATATTGCAAAGCCCCCTTATCTCGCACGGCCATTCTAATTTATAGGCCTCCCTGCCTATGCCGAAATCGAACTCCTTATATCGATTATCGATGCTGAAATTTATTAATTCGCTTACCAGTATTTTCGCCGGAGAAAATTTGGCGAAATCCGGGTCGTATGCGTGGGTATAAAATATGAATCTCCGGTTAAATTCAAACGCGATACAGATGGCGAGTTTTTTGTCCTCATTATATGAAAGATAATAAATGTTCAACAGCTTCTTCTCGAACCAGCCCTGCAGCAGGTCCCTCATTAATTTACGCCGCGAGGGGAACTTATAGACGCTGTAGCCTTCCGCGGATTCCCATCTTTTGATATGCATGGCGAAAAAATCTTCGAGTGCATCCCTCGCCTCATCGAATGTATTGCACCGTTTAAATTCCGCCTTTCCCTGTTCCGTTAACCGCTTTTGGCGCCTTTTCACGTCCGATCTCAACAGCCTGTCGGTCTGATTGTAGAATTGCTCTTTCGTGTCCGGCAGCTTCAGATACGGCACGACATCCTCCCTGAAGATCATGCCGTTGAGATCTTTGGAGCCGACCCCTCCCGATAATATCCCGAATGACGGGGAGTCCTTAAAGATATTTTTCAGTTGCAGCTCAAATTGTTTAAAATAGCCTCTTATATAAGCGATAAAAGCGGCTATCGTCTTTTCCTCTTCGCCTCTCGCGATAATAAAATCGAAATAATCGAAGTGCCCCGAACCTATAAATCTTACGGCGGCATGTCCGGGCCATCCGTGCCTCTTATAACTCAAGGGAGCGATACCTATAAGTTTATCCTGCTTCCTAGCCAATAAGATGAACAGGTTCTCGCTGCCGGACGCGAGGTTCTCCCACCAGGACCTGATCCATTCATACCTTTGAAAAGGGAAAGGATTCTGCGAAGATTCCAGAAGGTCGTTCCAATCTGAAGCGGAGCAATCCCCGAGGTCGTTTACCACCTTGATATCCACCTTGGTCCCGTTCATTATTTCTTTAAGATGCCGAACCCTATTAAACGCAAATAGGCCATGCCTTTTTCTTTACAGAACCTGTGAAATGCCGGACTCCAGAAAATATCATCGCTCAGGAGCAGCCCTCCCTCCGGCAGGTGCGGCCAGGCTGTTGCATATTCAAAATATTGGTGCTCAAAGGTATGCAGGCTATCGTGCAGGAATATGTCTACGTTCGGATACTCTTTAAAGAGTTGTGGCAAAAGCTGCCTGCTGTCTCCCAGGACCAGCCGATAGCGGCTCCTTAAATAGTCGGGGACGATCCATCCCGGGTCGTACCCCGGCGGCAGGGTCGTCTCGTCCATGCGATCCGTTGAATTTTTAATGGCCTCCGTGGCAGGCAGATCGACCGATACCAGTATCCCCTCATTGTTGTCGCTAAGGGCCTGGAGGATGACGGCGCTGGAATGCCCGTCAAATACGCCCGTCTCGAATACGACCTTCGGCTTCATGGATCTGACGGACATATATAAAAATTCATAAGATCCTCCGCATGCCGTCCTTATGTTCCTCTTCTTGATCATCTTTTTATTCAGCTCCGCGAAGAATTTCTCATTTTCTAAAAACTCCAGCCGGAGAGCCTGTATCGATCCTTGCGTCAGGCCCGGAAAAAGCAGGCGTATCGCATCTGTGTTAGATACCGAAGAGGGCGCCGATAATATGACCGGGATCATCGAGGGCCTGGAAATTAAATTCCATAATTCGGCCACTGACGCTTCCGCAAACTTTTTTAAAATACCCTTCATCTCTGTCTCCTGCCTTAATGATCTATGGTTATCTGGGGACCGGCATATTCTTAAAAAGATTATGCTCTATCTTAAAATTGTAATAAAGATACTTGACTACTTGCCATTCCGCCGGCAAAAAGAAAAAATTCCTTTTTACCCTGAAATGCGCTATACGATGCATTACCCTGTAGAAGATCCCGGGCCAAAATGTCCGCATTGTCCTTAACAAGGAATCGGACGGGTAGGCAAATGGCAGATAAAATTTGATCAGGCTGTTCACCTTATTAAGATAGGCCCTGTCCACCCAGGGTGTGGTTATGGTGAGCATGGTCCAGTTGATCCAATCTTCCAGTCTTTGCGGGGCTTTCAACCCCTTTTCTACCGACAGGTTGAAAAGCTTGGTGCCCGGATACGGCGTATAGATGAACGGCGTCGCCTGGTGATTCGGGTACTTCTCCTTGATCTCCCTTATCAGCTTCAGCGTCATATCCAGATCCCTGTCGGGGTCCAGGGGGAATCCCACCATCAAAAATAACTCCGCGATGATCCCATGGCGGTGAAGCTTTTCTGCGGCGGCCACGGTATCTTCCACTCTTGTATATTTATCGATCAGGTCCAATATCTCCTGGTCGCCGGACTCGGCGCCTAGATATAATTTGACGCACCCGCTCTTTTTCAGGAGGGATAAGAATTCGTCGGAAAGCTTGATGACGGAATCTATCCGCGCGTCCGTAGACCACCTTATATCCAGCTTCTTTTCGATAAGGCCCTCGCAGAGTTTCCTTACCCTGTTGGGATCCGCGAGAAAATTGTCTTCCGCAAAGACCAGCCCGTTTATATCGAACCTTTCCATCAATATCTCTATTTCCTTCAGTATCCTCTCGACAGAAAGACTGCTCCAGCGGCTCTTATATAAAATAGGGGTGGAGCAAAAACCACAATGATACGGGCATCCCTGGCTGGTATTCCAAAATATCGTCCTTGAACCAAGCGGGGTCGCCGTGATGTATTTACTTATATCCAATAGATCAAAATTCACCGGTTCAAAATCTTTTATGTCCTGAAACGGCCTGTCTTCGTTATGGATTATGCCGCCTTTTGCGTCTTTATACGAAATCCCTCTTATCCCCTGCAGGCCTTGCCCGCTGCGCAGCGCATCCAGTATCTCAACGATGGCGGCCTCGCCCTGGCCCCTGACGACGATATCCACAAATTCATTCTGCAGGGTCTGTCCGGGAAGCATGGAGCAATGCCACCCTCCCCATATGACGGGGACCTTTTTGTCGAGCTCTTTTACTATCCTTGACGCCTTTAAACTATGTTCTATCGTATAGCCTGTCATGCTCGATATCCCCACGCATAAGGCATCCTTTATAAGCCTCTCGATGGTGGTGCGGTAATCAGTATCGAGGCGGGAATCTATGATCTTGACCTTATAGCCTTTCGCCGTTATCTGCGAGGCCAGTTTCAGCAATGCAATGGGCAGCACATTATCCGGCTTTGTCTTCGGAAAAAATAAGATCACCAGGTCTTTCTGCATTGTATCCCTATGCCCTCTTTCCTATAAATTCAAAATGCTGTGACGCGTAAGGGAAATACGTATAAAAGAAAAGCATCTTCCTCTTATAGCGCTGGCCGACGATGGGCGTCGTAGCGAAATGTATCCTCTCAAAATCCCCCAAAGGATAATCAAGTATGGTAAGCCCGTTGTCGTATGTCGGGGCCGACTGGTACCTGTTTACGGTAAAGAAAAACGGGGCGCTTAAAAACGGCCCTCTCGTAAGGTAATAGTCAAAAAACTCCCTGCTCATTTCCTGCAAGGACATGAAATTGGTAAATACGTCTACCGCGTCTTTTGCGATCTTATCGTAAAAATAACACGGCACCAATATAAAATCATACCTTTTTATCATATCCTTGCCTATCACGTCCGGTTTCTCCAGGTCCTTATAGGTAGCTATCTTCGCCTCGGGAAAATTCAGGCTTAAATAATAATGCGCGAGGGATAATTGCTGCGGCAGATCCACCAATATATTATGGCTTCCGTTAAACTCGCTCTTTAAGAGGCTCGAAAAAAGCCCGTAATTGCTCCCCAGGTCTAACGCCGTAAAATCCGTTTTAAGTCGGGGGGCGATGTATTTCCTGAAAAGACCTAAAAAATAAATATGCCTCGCCCACGCGAATGTAAACCGGCAGCCTTTATGGCAAAAGATATCGGGATTCCCGACATGAGAGATCGGATATTTTCTCAGCAGGTCCAGGAAGCCGGCCTCTTCTAAGACACCTAAGGATTCCTTCAGCATCTTGGCGTGGCCTCTCCTTGCCCCATCCATAAAATTAAATAAATTAAAGATGCCCCTCCTGCCGACCGGGAGGTCTCCGACGAATATCTGATCCTTCCTGAAATCCCTTAAGGCCTCCTGCTTGAGCCTTATCTCATTCTCTATGAAACGCCCGGGCTCTGTCAGCATCCTGCGAGCCCATTCCTTGCCCAGGTTCTGCTGGCTCAGTTTACCCGCCTCTCTCTGCAGCCTCAGGTCTTCTTCGATGGATTCTATTATCGTATCTTCTCTGGACAATTAAACCTCCCGCTATAGGTCAGTTCAGGATCCCGTGTTTCTTTAATAATCCGACAAATCGTTCCTTCGGATCCTGTCTTATGTCATAAAAGAATTTCTCTACGGTCTCAGGCCACCGGTTTTTCATCGCCTCAACCTTCTCCCTGTCATTTACGACCAAGAACATCGCGTCGCTCAGTTCTTTCGCAGAACAGGCTATCGGGGCGCGGCCCTCTAATTCCTCGACTGAATTCACATTAAAGATATGCTTATTCTGATACAGTATGGGCATCTTACCGATAGCTATAGTCTCGTATCCAAGACTGCTGGGGACCTGAATGAAACCGTCGGCCGCCTTTATCCCTTCGTAGATGGAAAATTCATTTTTGAAAAAAGTAAAATTCGGGCACGGCATGGCTTTCTTTAAAAAAGAACGTATCCTGGAATCGTAATTCCTGTGAGGATGACTTCGTATAATAAACCGCACCGGCTTATCCATGTTTGGATGCGTTGCTGCCAACGAGGCCAGCATGGCCATCCCTTCTTTTTCCACCCAATTCATCGCCACTAAGAACACCCTCTCCGAATCGGAGAATCCCAGGGCCTTTCTTAATTCCCTGCCGTCTTTCTCCCTTTTTAAAAACGATATAAGGCCGCGATACCTGACCGGGCCGCAGATATCGATATTTCCCGCGGGGAAGCCCGCCTTCGTCATGACATCGTAAAAGTACCTGCCGGCAGTAAAAATATTATCGGGCAATGGCATGGCCGACGGGGAATT
>JAGUXU010000050.1 GCA_020061685.1 Candidatus Omnitrophota bacterium | reverse complement strand
TTCAGGAATATTTTATAAACGTCGGTTTCTTTTATATTGCATATAAATAAATTTTGGTTTTGCGAGATGCGGAATTCTATCCCGGCAAATTCTTTTTCCAGATCCGCCAACCGCTCTAGCTTCTCCGCCGTAATATCGCCCCGCGGCATCCTTAATTCTACGCTAACCAGCCCCTCCTGCTTCTGCGGGTAGCGGCTATATCTCAGGAAATCTTTAAATTCCTTATCCTCTGAATCGGGCAATATCCCTCTGGCGCCTTCCGGATAGCTAAGTTCTATTCTCCTTAAAGAGATACATTCTGTCTGCCTTAAAAATTTCCATTCCACATCGTACAATTTTTTGAATTTGTCGAAACCTATGTCTTCTATCAAAAACCTTAAGCGGTTATGGTGTTTATTTCGGCGGTCGCCATTCTTATAAAAAACATTTTTAACGGCTAAGACCGCGTAGCCTAAATCTTCTTCCGGGATAAAATCCTCTAATAATCTGCCGATCTTCGGCTCCGCGCCCATACCCCCGCCTACATAAACCCTAAATCCTTTCTTGCCGTCTTTCTCCGCCGCTAAAATCCCTATATCGTTGACCAGACAACCCGAGCAATCCCTGCCGCAGCCGGAAAACGCGATCTTGCATTTACGCGGCAGATTATAGGAAGTCTCCTGATTAAGAAGGTATTCGCTCAGCGAAACAGCGTAATTCCGCACGTCAAATACCTCGTCCTTACAGATGCCGGCAAGAGGACATGCGGTAATGTTTCTTATCGTATTCCCGCCGCCGCCGCGGGGAGAAAGGTCATAATCTTTCAGATACTCTATGACCTTTATCGTATCCTCTATCTTGACCCCATGGATCTGTATATCCTGGCGGGTGGTGACATGGGCCATACCGTTGCCGTAAGTGCGGGCAACATGGGCAACCGCCCTAAGATGCTTGGGCGCGGCAAGCCCTACGGGGATGCGTATGCGGCTCATAAAGATCTTTCCACCCCTCTGGCTGTATATCCCCCACGGGACACGCGCCCCCGTAAAACGGGCATAACTTATCTTCCCCTTTACAAACTCATCTAAGGAGCCCTTATAATCTTTTATGTCTTTTATGACCTTATCCGGAAGCTTGAACATATCCCCCCTCTTCTACGCCTCGAAATATTGCTGCATCGAAAAATATCTCTCGCCTGTATCCGGCAAGATAACCACTATCCTCTTGCCGCTGCCTAAATCGCGGGCGATTTTTAACGCTGCCCATGTCGCCGCGCCGCTTGATATGCCCACAAACAGCCCCTCTTCTTTCGCCAGTCTGCGTGAGGTCTTGAAGGCGTCGTCGTCGCGAACCCGGACTATCTCATCTATAATCTTACGGTTTAAGATTTCGGGGACAAATCCCGCTCCGATACCCTGAATTTTATGCGGGCCGGGCCGGTTTCCCGAGAGGACCGCACTTGCCTCAGGCTCGACCGCCACTACTTTAATAGCAGGATTGTGTTCTTTTAAGACCTCGCCTACGCCCGTTATAGTCCCTCCTGTTCCTACACCGGCCACAAAAACGTCTAAATTGCCTTTTGTCGCCTCTAATATCTCTTTGGCGGTAGTCCTGCGGTGAATCTCGGGATTGGCCGGATTATTGAACTGCTGCGGCATAAAACTGTTTGGTGTCTTCTTTAAAAGTTGCTCCGCTCTTTTAATTGCTCCTTGCATACCCTCAACGCCGGGAGTAAGTATGACTTCCGCGCCGAAAGATTTAAGGATATATATCCTTTCCAGACTCATCGTCTCCGGCATAGTGATAATGCACTTATAACCTTTGACCGCCGCGATTATGACTAGTCCGATTCCCGTATTGCCGCTGGTAGGCTCGATAATGGTCGAGCCCTTTTTTAACAGGCCTTTCTTTTCGGCGTCTTCGATCATAGCAAGGCAAATCCTGTCTTTTACGCTGCCACCGGGATTGAACATCTCCACTTTAGCCAAAATCTCCGCTGAATTTTTATCGATGATCTTATTAAACCTGACCAACGGAGTCCTGCCGATCAACTCCGAGACATCCCCAGCTATCTTGTCCGAAAAAGGCATCCCGCCCCCCATATAATATACGAATTCCACTCGGTCGTTCAAAGAGAGCGCTATCTTAGGATAACTGTCTTTCTCGATAATCTTCTCGTTTAATTCCACCGTGACTATCTCGGGCTTGATCTTCTTTGCTTCCAGAAGCCCGGATAGGCTCATACCGTCAGCGACCTCTTCCTTCTTGCCATTTAAATATATGATCATGGATTTCAATACCTCCTTAAATTTTTAAAAGTCATATCGACAGCTTTTATGGTATCTCCGACATCCTCCGGTCTATGCGCTGTGGATAAAAAATTCGCTTCCAAACCCGAAGGAGAAAGATATATCCCTTTTTTTAATAAGTCATGAAAGAAAACTTTGAATATCTCCGCCTTGCTGAAAAAGAAACTAAAGACCGAACCGATACAATTAACTTTAAGCCGTATTCTATTTTCTTGAGCGCTTAACCTTGCCTGCTTGCACAATTCTTCTGTCCTTCTATTTAGGGCCTCGTATGGATCGCTTTCTCTAAGTATATTTAAAGTGGCTATCCCTGCCCTGACCGCTAAAGGATTTCCCGCTAGCGTACCTGCCTGATAAACATCGCCTTCCGGCGCGACTAATTTCATTATCTCTTTTTTCCCACCGTAGGCGGCACATGGCAGCCCGCCGCCGACTATCTTACCCAGACATGTCAGATCAGGCTCCACCTTAAACATTTCTTGCGCCCCGCCGTAGGCAAGCCTGAATCCGGTGATCACTTCATCAAATATCAGGACTATATTATATTTATCGCAGAGGTTTCGTAACCCTTCCAGGAATCCCGGCTTGGGTAATACAACACCCATATTAGCCGCGACCGGCTCGACGATTATCGCCGCTATCTCTTTCTGGTATCTTTTGACCGTTTCTTCTGTTCTCTCTAGGCTATTATACGGCAAGACGATCGTATATTTCATAAAATCTTTCGGCACACCTGTGCAATCCAAGAGATAATCCGCGTGGCCATGGTATGAGCCTTCAAATTTTATAATCTTGTCTCTGCGCGTATAAGCCCGCGCAAGCCTTATCGCGCTCATCACCGCTTCTGTGCCGGAGCTCGTCAGGCGTATCCTTTTGATAGAAGGTATCGCTGTGATTATAAGTTTCGCCAATTCTGTCTCAGGCTTTGTGGAAGTGCCAAAAGTAGTGCCATTTTCAGCACTCTCTTTTACCGCCTTGACTATCCTCGGATCAGCGTGACCCAAGATCAACGCTCCCCAGCTAAGGCAATAATCTGTAAAGACGCGACGGTCTTCTCCATAAATTTTGCAACCGCGACCCGCTTTCACAAAAATAGGTGCCCCCCCTACGGCGCGAAACGACCTTACCGGGCTATTTACCCCGCCGGCTATATATTTTTTCGCCTCGTCAAAGAGGTGTTTATTTACGCTTTTAACCATCCGGCTGCCTCTTTCGCGTGATAGGTGATGATCAAGTCCGCTCCGGCGCGCTTAATTGATGTCAGGATCTCCAAGACTATCTTCTTTTCGTCAAAGAGGCCTTTGGCGGAACCGAGCTTGACCAAGGAGTATTCTCCGCTTACATTATAAGCCGCCAGAGGAATATTAAAATCTTGCTTCGCCCTGCGGATTATGTCCAGATAGCCTAATGCCGGTTTGACCATCACTATATCCGCGCCTTCGTTAATATCCTGCCCTATCTCTCTTAAGGCCTCGTCAGAATTTCTAAAATCCATTTGATAGCTTCTCCTGTCCCCGAATTGAGGACGCGAATCCAGCGCTTCCCTGAACGGACCATAGAAATTAGATGCGTATTTGGCCGAGTAAGCCAATATCCCTGTCTCTTCCAGACCGTGTTTATCCATGGCATCTCTTATGGTCTTTACCTGTCCGTCCATCATAGCCGACGGCGCGACAAGGTCCGCGCCCGCCTCCGCGTGCGATAATGCGACCTTCGCTAATATCTTCAGGGTCCTATCATTATCCACATTAGCTCCTCTTTTCGCATTTAAAATCCCGCAATGTCCGTGAGTCGTATACCCGCATAAACAAACATCGGTGATGACGACTATATCTTTTATATTCTTCTTTATCTCTTTTATCGCCTTCTGAACGGCGCCGTCATTTCGGTAGGCCTCGGTTCCATAAATATCTTTTTTCGTGGAAACGCCAAAGAGCAATACCGCTTTTATCCCTAAGCTCTTTGTCTCTTTTGCGTCCCTTATCAGATTTTCTAAGGACAAACGATATATACCGGGCATAGACTTTATAGGTTGTTTTTTATTTTTACCTTCACTCACAAAATACGGCATAATAAAGTCGCCTGTCGCCAGTTTAGTCTCGCTTACTAAATCCCTCAGCAGGGCATTTTTCCTTAAACTTCTTAATCTAACAAATGCCATATCTCTTCGCCTCTTTCCGAGTAACGCTTCCGATACAGCTGACCTTGACCCTTCGCGGCACTTTCCCGTATCTCTTTACGAAATTACGCACTCCTGAGGGGCTCGTAAACATGACCTCGTCAAAATAACTCAAATTAAGGTCAGGTAGATCTTTTTGCCCCACGTTCTTGTATACTACCGCCGCCGTAACCCTCACGCCTAAATCCTGAAGCCCGTCTCTCAAGCCCTTATCCGATATATCCGAACGCGGCAAAAATATCTTCTTGTCCTTTATGTCGATTTTCTTGAATTCATTAAGCAGTCCAGCCGATGATTCCTCTTTAGGCATGAGGTCCGGCAAAATCCCGAAATCCTCAAGCTTTGCTTTCGTGGAATTTCCGATCGCGGCTATCTTTATGCCGCTAAGCGCCCTCGCGTCATAACCCCTTGCCTTAAATCTCTTAAAAAAATATTCCACCCCGTACCGGCTCGTAAATACTATCCAATCGAATCCGGTTATATTTCTTAAATTATTATCGATCGCCGAATAATCTTCTAGCGGTTCTATCTTAATAAGCGGCAGATGAAAATAAACCCCTCGCGTAAAAAACCTTTCCTCGGATAACCCCGTAAATAAAACCTTTCTGCTCCTCCGCAGCCAGTTAAACTCTTTCTCCAACTTTACGACCTCGCCGATAATAAATATCGCCGGAGCGGTTATCTTTTCTTTTCTTACGGCCTTGGCGATACTTTTTAAAGCGGCCTTTGCCGTCTTCTGATCTATCCTCCCGGCGTTAGAGACTGCGGCTACCGGCGTATCCGCCGATTTCCCTGACTTAATCAATTCTTTCGCTATCTTGGAGATATTCTCCACCGCCATATACAGGACGATCGTCCCTGAACCGGCGATCTTGTTCCAATCGACGGAACTTTCTTTTTTTCCGGGATCTTCATGTCCCGTGACAAAAACGCAGCTGGAAGCTAACTTGCGATCGGTCAAGGGAATGCCGCTTAAAGCGCTGGCCGCACTTGCTGCCGTAACGCCGGGAACGATCTCGAATTCTATTTTATTCTTGACCAGGGTATCCAGTTCCTGCGATACCCTGCTGAATATCGAAGAATCTCCGTTCCTGAGCCTTACGACTTTTTTGCCTTCTCTCGCCTTCCTGACGATCAACCTGCTTATCTTTTCCTGGTCCCTCAAGAACCCGTCCCGGAATTTTTTCTTGCCTAACCTGTCGCAACAGATTGATTCCGCATCTTCTCTGGCTTGATCTAATAATCTCTTATCCACCAGATAATCATAAATAATGGCGTCGGCCTGCCGCAAGATCTCGCGGCCTTTTACGGTGATCAAACCCGGATCTCCCGGCCCCGCCCCGATTATATAAACTTTGTTTGCGCTCACCTTAAAACTGCCTCTCTGGTATCTATCTTTGACAGAAATCCGATAAGTTCCGAGTCATCTTTTCTCGTTACAACCGCCAGCGAACCCTGAAGAGAATGCGGCCTTAAGATCTCGAAAGGTATCCTCTCGGCTATCCTGTCTTCCAGCCTCAATCGCTTCAGCGCGCAGGCAGCCACTATAACTGCATCCATATCCTCCGCGTCAAGTTTACTTAAGCGCTCTTCTATATTCCCGCGGATATCTACGATCTCGAAGTCACGTCTGTAGGCCTTTAGTTGCGATTTCCTTCTGCTGCTGCTCGCGCCGATCCTTGCCCCGTAACGAAGCTCCTCAAGTCTTAACCCCCCTTTTGAGACCAAAGCATCATAAGGATCAATAGATCTTGTTATCGCCGCGATGTATAAATTCTCGGGAGTCATATCCGCCAAATCCTTGGCGCTGTGAACCGCAAAGTCGACCTCACTCGTTAAAAGCGCCTCGTCTATCTCACGCGTAAAGAAATCCGTCCCTTCCATATCCGAGATGGGAGTCGTTTTATCTTTATCGCCTGCCGTATCTATACCGACAATCTCCGTCTTCATAGACGGATAGAATTTCCCTAAATCGCCCGATACCTCTTCCGCTTGTCTTATAGCGAGAGGACTTCGGCGGGCACCGATCCTGAAAACGCGATTGAACTCCATATGTCATCTACCTCTTTTTCTATAAGGCGTAAGGCCTCGGGGATTTCCCTTTTTCTTCTGTCTAATTTTTTTTCGATCATATAACTCAAATCGTCCAGACAAAGAAGTTCAACGCCGTTAATAGACTTTATCTTAGGATCCACGTCTCTCGGCACCGCCAAATCTATGATCAATAACGGCCGCCGGGTAGTTTCTAAAATATCTTCCTTTCTCAAGATAAAGTGAGGGCTGGTAGTGGCACTTATAATAATATCGGCTTCTCTTAGTTTCTCTTTCAGCCGATCAAATCTTACGGCTATTCCTCCTACCTCTCTTGCCAGTTCTTCCGCCTTTTCAAAAGTGCGGTTGGAGACAAAAACAGTCGAAGCCTTTTCGTTGTTTAAATATCTTGCCGTTGATTCGGATATTTTGCCTACGCCGATAATCAATATCTTCTTATCCTCAAGGCCTCCGATCCTCTCTTTGATCAAATCTTTCACTACGCTGCCGATAGATATATCTCCGCCGGAAATAGCGGTCGCTTCCCGTATCTCTTCGCCTAATTTTATGGCGCGGGAAAAAATATCCTCTAAAAAAGTGTCTGTGTATCCGGCTTCTTTAGCTTCCCCAAAACCGGCTCTCACCTGCCCTAAGATCGGCGACTCGCCTAATATCTGAGAATCCAGCCCGCCGGAGACTTTAAATAAATGGGTTATCGCGTCTCTACCCGCCTGCATATAAAGGTATGGTTCTATCTTAACGGCGTCCTGATGATGGTAATTCGAAAGAAACCCTTTAAGTGTCCTTATCCCCATATCAGTATCTTCGGCGTTGGCATATAGCTCCACCCTGTTGCAAGTTGAAATGATCACCGCCGCGTTGATCCATCCGCTGCCGGTTAAATCAGCAACGGCACCGCTGATTTTCCTCTTAGGAAAAGAAAGCCTTTCCCTTATCTCAATAGGGCTATATTTATGGTTCGTGCCGACAACGATAAAATTCATTCTATCTTCACTTTCTCTTCGGTTATCCTGCCGTCTACGATCTTAAACGACCTGACCCGGGGACTTCGCTTGTCTTTAAGCGATAAGATCACGTAAGAGGCCTCGGGATAAAATGCCAATTCGAGATCATGGCTCGACGGATAAGCCTCTGACGCGACATGTGAATGATATATCCCGACCATCTCTAATCCAGAATTCCTTATCTCTTTCATTATCTTTAACTGTTCTTTGGGTTCCATCAGGTAACTCGACGGACTTTTATCCACATTAGCGCTCTCAAAAACCTTAATCACCTTTCCGCCTTTGCCCGCGAATATCCCACAGGCCTCATCAGGAAATTCCCTCAAGCATTGCGATACTATCGTATCAAAGAATTCCTTTTTCAGAACAAGCATATTTATTTCCTTATGAATAAACTCAATAAAAGATACGACACGGCTATCGACAATAACGGCGTAAGCGTCCAGACCATCAAAGTCCTTCTTGTTATGTGATGATTAAAAGTAAACCGGTGACCGTTCTTTACGCAGCTTATAGCGAAGATGGATAACGCGTTAAGCTGAACATAAGGAAAAGGTGCGCCCAAACTCGAGGCCAAAATAAGCAACGAGCCGGTAACCAGGCATATCAAGTTGGAAGTGATCAGGCCCAAAGGAACGACGTCCTTGCCGAAGGTCTCGATATTGCGCTTTCCGAAAGTGAGCGCCCCCAATCCGAATAAAGGCGCGATTAAGAACAGGCCGGTATTTATGTCTATGAGCCCCGCTCCCACTAAAGGCCCTATGGCATTAGCAACATTATTAGTGCCTACCGCGAACGCGCCAAAACAGCTGATCACCAAAGCCGAGATCCTAAGATTTTTCTCGTTGGAAAATATCTTCTGGTATAGCCATAAATTTTTATGGCGCGGCGGATAGATGGTCCTGTATAAGAAAAATGTCAGGGCAAATGAGATGAGTGGTAAAACTATCCACATCGGTATCAACCACAGAAAGGTCTTGAACTGGATATGCCTGAAATACAAACCGGCGCCGACTACCGCTCCCACTGTTACCATACTTGTCGATTCAGGTATGGCTAAAAGGTTCGCGAGGAATAAGCTCAATGTGGCCGAGGATAAGATTATCAAAGCTACGTCGGCGTTGATAAACTCCCGCGGTAATATCCCCTGGCTTAAAGTCTTAACGACCCCCCTGCCTAAAGTCATCGCGCCTAAGATAACGCATACCGTAAACAGAAAGGCGGCTAATCTCTTCTTTATTATCCTTCCGCCATAGACAGCGGAAAAGGTCGGCGCAATGCCGCTTCCGCCCATGTTCATAGCGAAAAATATGACTACGAAAACTAATAGAAAATGGTTAATCACTAGAGATCCCTCGCTTCGCTCGGGATAAATTCGGCCATCGGCCGAATTTAAATGCCGTCTCCGTCCGTATTTACCTTTAACGGACGGGTGTGTATCCCGCACTCACCGCCGCATTTACTCGTGCCGATCCAGCGGCCGGCGCGTTCATTATCATCGTTGGTTATCTTGGTGCAAGGCGCGCACCCTAATGACCTGTATCCCTGCCCATATAAAGGATTGACCTTGACGCCGTAAAGAGCGAGATATTGCCAGACCTCCCTTTCTTTCCAGATAAGGATGGGGTTTAATTTGACTAGTCCTTTATCGCGCTCTTCGACCTCCTTGAAATCGGTGCGCGTCCTTCCTTCGGTGCAGCGCAAGCCCGTAACCCAGCATTTTACATTCATCTCTTGAATCGCCCGGCGGGTGGGCTCCACCTTTAAGAGATCGCAGCATTTATCGGGGTCCGTCTCGTAAAGTTTATCCGGTATCTTGACATCGCTTTTATAGACCTTGAGTTCCGGATAGCGCGTTACCGTCTCGTTCATAAACTGGATGGTCTCCTTCGGCTTGAACCTTGTCGTGATTATAAACCCGCGTATCTTCGGGCTTACTCTCTTTGCAAGGTCCCAGACACAGACAGAATCCTTGCCAAGGCTGTTGGCAACGACCAAACCGTCGCCATATTTCTCGTAGGCCTCTTTTATAAGCTGAAGCGACCTCTCGACCTTCTCTTTAAAATTCAGACTTTCAACCAATTCTTTCAAATCATCCTTATTGTCCAACAAACTCATTGCCCTGTTCCTCCTTCTCTAGTTTATTGTTTATATAGAATAAACCGGCTCTTCTTTTGCCGCTTTTGCCTGATTAGCCAAATCCTCAAAGGTAACGGTATCTACTATACCGGAGATTGATTGCGCTACTTGCTGCCACACCTTTCTAAAAACACACCTGTATACGTTGTCGCAACCGGAATATCCTTTCTCCACGCAGGCGATAGGTTCAATGGGCCCGTCTATAAATCTTATTACCTCTCCCAATTTTATCTGTGAGGGGTGTTTGGCTAAAAGATAACCCCCTACTTTGCCGCGCCTGCTCTCCACAAAACCACCCTTCTTTAGATCCAGAAGAACCTGCTCCAAGAATTTGATAGGGATATCCGCTCGGGTGGCCAGTTCATGGATAGTCACTAATCTCCCGTAATTCAATGCCAAATCCAGAATGGCCTTTAACGCATAATCGCCCTTATAGGTTATTTTCATATTGATTGCCCTTCTCTATTATGTCTATCAATTTAGTAGAGTATAACATAAAAATAAAACTTGTCAAGTAAAAAATTAAATATCTTTTATTACGGCGTAAGTTCTGTTCAGGATATCCTCAATTTCATCTTTTTTTACGCATAAGGGCGGGAAGAGGTAAATTATACTACCAAGCGGCCTTAGAATAAGGTTTCTCTTGAGGCCTTCTCTGTAGATCTTCAAACCTATCCTCTCCTTAAAATTAAAACTCTTTTTCGTTCTTTTATCCTTGACCAACTCTATCGCGCCAATAAGCCCAATATGCCTTACATCCCCCACCGAAGGAAGTTGTCTGAATCTCTCAAGCCCGGCGGCAAACAGGGGCATTATCTTCCTCGCCTTCTCTAATGTCTTTTCCTCCTCAAAGATCTTAAGGGTCGCCAAGGCCGCGGAACAGCATATCGGATTCGCGGTGTAAGTATGGCCGTGATAAAAGGTCTTGTTTTCTTTGTAATCCGCATAAAACGCCTTATATACCTTGTCCGTCGTAAGCGTGACTCCGAGCGGCAGATAGCCGGATGTGATCCCCTTGGAGAGGCACATAAAGTCCGGTTTGATCCCGGCGATCTCACAGGCGAACATCTTCCCTGTCCTTCCGAACCCCGTGGCTACCTCATCAACGATCAAATGCACATTATGCTTTCTGGCCAGTGCCGCGACTTTCATCAGGTATTCCTTTGGATATATGATCATCCCCGCCGCAGCCATGACCAGCGGCTCCAGGATTATCCCGGCGATCTCCCGTGACCTCCCTTTTAATAACTCGGAAAGCGGCTCGACGCAATCAATGCCGCAGGAATCCCTCTTTTTGCCCATCGGACAACGGTAGCAATACGGCGAGGGTATCTTATAAGAGCGGAAGAATAACGGCGAAAAGACCTTATTAAACAGGTCCACCCCGCTTACGCTCATCGTACCAAAGGTATCCCCGTGATAACCGCTATCTAAAGAGACGAATTTTGTCTTTGCCCTGATCCCATTATTTTGCCAGTATTGAAAAGACATCTTGAGCGCTACTTCTACCGAAGTCGAGCCGTCGTCCGAGAAAAACACCTTCGTCAATCCCTTAGGCGATATTGAAATGAGCCGTTCCGCCAAGAGAATAGCGGGCTTATGAGTAAAGCCCGCGAATAAGACATGCTCCAGTGAATCCATCTGTCTTTTAATGGCCTCTTTTATCCGGGGATGGTTATGGCCGTGGACATTGCACCACCAGCTTGAGATAGTATCGTAATAAAAACGGCCTTTATCATCATAAAGCTTGATACCGTTGGCTCTCTCGATCAGGACGGGCGGAAAATCGCGGCAGTCCTTCATCTGCGTATAAGGATGCCAGATAAATTCCAGGTCTTTTTTCAGCCACTTATCCATCAGAGTTCTTTAGATATCCTTTCTCCTATGGGCATGAATCTCTCGTATAATCTGGCGCGTCTTGATTCCCACGGAAGTATCCCGAAGACCTTTTGTCCGGTCAAAGTCCTTATTATACGTGGGTTGTCCTCAAGGATCCGCCTGTCTTCTCTCTTGGCATCATTAAAGACGAGGCCTAAGATCTTCAGTCTTCTTGTTTTTAAGGCCTCGATAGTCAAGAGGGTATGATTGACCGCGCCTAATTTGTTAGCCGCCACGAGCAATACCGGCAGATCCAACTCCTTGACTATATCTATCACCAGTCTATTTCCGCTGAAGGGGACCAGGGCTCCCCCTATACCCTCGACTATCACAAAATCAAAGTGTCTCGATAAAAAATTAAAACTTTTAACTATTTTATCGGCGGATATTCTCCTGCCTTCTATTTTACTGGCCAAATGCGGAGAAGACGCCGGTTTAAACGTATATGGCGACATATAAGGCAGATACTTTTTTATCGCGGCCGATTTACGGCCCATAATCTTAAGGTGCTCGGCAATATCCGAATGAGAAAATGAATTATAGCCGGTCTGCATCCATTTCTGGGTGATGACCTTATATCCCTTTTCGGAGAGATACCTGGCCAGGCATCCCGTAATAACCGTCTTCCCCGCTCCTGTATCCGTCCCGGTGATAAATACCGCTCTCATCTTCGCCCCTCGCAGTAGAAAACCTGGTAGGTGGCGCTGATGCGCTTGAATTTATTCAAATAAACCTTTTCTAGTTCCCTTAAGGCCCGCGGCGTAAAAATAGTGCCTCCATTCATGCCATTGCCCCTTATCCCCGAGAATTTTATTTTATGTAACAGGTCCTTAAGGCGCGGAAAGGATTCTTCGTATAAGGTTTCCCCTATGCATACGCTCTTAAAATTTCCTCTAAGAAGCCCTTCGATCTCTTCCTTGCTCATAAAACCATCAGCGACCGTAGATGAACCTTCCAAGACATGCTTTAAGGAAAAATTCAGTTCTTTGAAGGTAACGGGCCCGAATATCGAAAAAAGGATAGTACCACCTTCTTCAAGGGCAGCGCTGTATTTTTTTATCGTCTTTTTTAAATCATTAAACCACTGAAAAGAGACGTTAGAGGTTATGCAATCGAAATCTCCTCTGATATCGATTGTCTCGGCGTCGGCTACGATAAATTCGATACTCTTGTCTTTTAATTTCTCGGAAGCAATCTCGATCATCTTCCCGGATATATCTATGGCTTTAAGGCTGGCGTTTTTGAACCTCTCTCTTAAAAGCAGGGTGTAATTCCCGGTGCCGCAGCCTATCTCGAGGATCCGGCGGAAGCCGTCTTCTCTCATTAACCCCAAAAGCTCTGAGGCCGCGCGTTTCTGTATATCCGCGTATTTATCGTAAGTGGATGCGCATTTTGAGAAATTTCTTACTATTGTTTCTTTATCCATTATAAAAAGTGTCCCTGAAATCACGGTTCAAGAACGGACAGTGCCCGGCGCCGGTTATCTTTATAAACTCTGCCTGCGGCAGCCGCAATCCTATCTCCTCGGCTTCTCCTAGCGGCGCTATCGTATCTTCTGTGCCGTGAAATATCCTT
Organism: Candidatus Omnitrophota bacterium; assembly: GCA_020061685.1. GTDB lineage: Bacteria > Omnitrophota > Gorgyraeia > Pluralincolimonadales > Pluralincolimonadaceae > JAGUXU01. The sequence continues at coordinate 6,204 of JAGUXU010000050.1, read as the reverse complement.
ATCTTCTCCACCTGCCTCAATCTTTCGGGGTCTATAGATGCCTGCGATAAGTAATCCAGGCCGCGTATCAAATCTTCTGTCTTCGTATCTTGAAGATAGCTCTTCAGTAAATTTTTCTTAAACCAGGCCAAGCCCTCTTTATCTTCTTTGGAGAAAGACTCGAGATAAAACTTATAGAGATAGGCTTTCTTATCCTTCATAAGAAGCTGCTTTATATCTGCCAGTCCTGCGGGGTCATATTTTGTTCGTATGCTTACCAGGATAAGTTCGTCTATCGTATCGGGATGCTTAGAGGCGAACTCAGCCGCCATAAATCCTCCCAAAGACCAGCCTAATAGAGAGATTTTGTCCGCGGGTTTCTCCTTGAATATCTTCGATGATTCTACGGCTTTGAATATCCTGCAATCCGTCGCCCATCCCGGGATCAAGACGATAGTATCATTAAGCCCGGATATCATCTATAAGTCTCCCCAGTGTCTCTATGTCATGATGATACGTCAGTGAAAATCTCAAACGCGCCTCTCCATCCGGAACTGTAGGCGGCCTTATGGGCATTACCCAATATCCTTTTCCCTGCAGTCTTCTTGCGGCCTCCAGCGCCTTCGCGTTATCGCCTATGATCACGGGGATTATCTGCGACTGGCCTCTTACCTCAAACCCCTCAGTCTTCAAGCTGTCGCGAAAATAGCGAGCCTGCTCTAAAAGCTTTTCTCTCCGGCAAGGTTCTTTTTCTATTAAATCTATGCTTGCTATATTGCAAGCGATTATCGTAGGAGGCAGCGCCGTAGAATATATAAAACTTCTGCAGGTGTTAACTAGATATTCGACCACACTTTTGCTTGTTGCCAGATAAGCGCCGAAACCCGCAAGTGCCTTGCTGAAAGTCCCCATAATAAAATCTATCTCTTTTTCGAGGCCATCTTCTTCCACTATGCCGCTGCCGTTCTCGCCGAATATGCCTGTGGCGTGGGCTTCGTCTACAAAAATTTCACAATTATGCTTTTCCTTTAGGCGCACTAATTCTCTTAAGGGGGCCCTATCGCCGTCCATGCTGAATATCGTCTCGGTAACTATAAGAGCTTTGTTGAACTTATCTCTTTCTCCCTTAAGTAACGAATCAAGATCTCCAGGGTCGTTGTGTCTGAAACGGAAAAATTTGGCCCCTGAGAGTAATATGCCGTCGATAATACTGGCGTGACTTAAACGGTCGAGGAATATGCAGTCGCCCTTGCCGTAAAGCGAGCTTATGATACCTACATTCGCCTGATAACCGGAATTAAAGAAGAGGGCCGCCTCTTTATTTTTGAATCGGGCTATCCTGTCTTCTAATTGATGATGCAACTCCAGGTCGCCGCTCATGAGCCGTGAGGCGCAGCTGGCCGCGCCGAATTTCTCCATAGCTTTTTTAGCTTCTTCTGCAAGTTTAGGATGTCCCGATAAGCCGAGGTAGTCGTTCGAGGAAAAATCGATATACTCTTTTTTGTTAACGCAGATCCTGCCTTTGTCGCGCCAAGAGATAGGCTTCAAAGTCCTCAATAGGCCTTCCCGTTCTCTGGCTCTTAAAAACTCGTCTATCTCTGCCATAGTTTTTCTATCTCTTCTACCAATTCCCGGTCCTCACTTACCTCCCTTCCCTTGATCGTGAGGTAACCGCCAATAAGCATCCCGTTTGCGCCGGCCATAAATGCCATGGCCTGAAAATCCTTGAGTACTGATTCCCTGCCTGCCGCTATCTTGATGATCTTATCCTTTAAGATAATCCTGAAGACGGCTATCGTCCTTATCGCCTCATGGCAGGAAAGGGTATCGCGTCTTTCCAGCGGAGTGCCCTTTATGGGAACCAGCACATTTATGGGCACCGAATCCACATCTAATTCCTTCAGGCAGATCGCCATCTCGACCCTGTCTTCCAGAGTTTCGCCCATGCCGATTATGCCGCCGCTACAGACCTCAAGCCCGGCCCTTTTGGCGGCCTTGATAGTCTTTATCCTGTCCTGAAATGTATGGGTGGTGACGATACGAGGAAAATAACCGGGCGAGGTCTCAATGTTATGGTGGTAGCGGGAAAGGCCGGCTTCTTTTAATAAGATGAACGCCTCTTCATCCAAACTGCCCAGCGAAGCGCACATCTTTATGCCGATTTTAGATATCACCTCCGCGATAGCATCGCATGCCTTATTCAATTCGTCTTTAGAGAGCGTGTCGCCGCTTGTGACTATATCGAACCTTTCGGCCCCTATGTCCTTGGCACGCTTGGCCGCCTCCAGTATCTCCTTTTTTGTCTTGAACGGATAAACGGGCGCCCCGGTCTGATGGCAGGCGGACTGCGCACAAAACTTACAATCCTGATTACAGAAGCCGGATTTGGCGTTTAATATGCTGCATAATTCCAATTTCGAGCCGATGAATTCCTGCCTGACCTTATCGGCCCTGGAGATCAGTTCGGGCAGCGGCAACTTTAAAAGATTATATATCTCCTGCCTTGACATAGTGATCCCTCACTTTGTCAACTATTTTAATACATTTGGTTTACAATTACAAGGGGAGATTACTTCGAGAGCCTTACGTATATCCTCTGGGCAAGGTCCTCATCTATGGCGAACTGGCTGTGCCCTATCTGAAAGACATAGGAAGGGAATTTCTGGAGCAGGACTATCGATACGCCGGGGATAGCCCCTATGCTTAAAAGTTTCTGCATCTGTCCCGGGTCTTTGGCCTGAAGATAACCGATGTGTCCTTTGTCTTTTATCTCAAGGTCTGAGAGGGGGGCGATGATCCTCGATAATTTCTTGGCCTTCTTTTCCGCGCAGCACCTTCCGGACGGGATCGGCTTGCCGTGCGGACAAACCTTTGGGTGCCCCAGGAGGGCACAGACGTTATCTTCCAGCCCCCTGTGGAGTAGATGTTCGAATTTACAGCTGACCTCGTCTATCATCTTCCTCTTTATATCCAGCACGTCCACGAACAATCTCTCGGCGAGCCGGTGCCGGCGCACGCATCCCATGGCAAGTGATCTGCCTTTCTCCGCCAGATGTATGTGATCTTTATCTATCCGGATAAGTCCGAATTTAAGCAGCTCTTCGCAGGCCGGCTCATCCCGGCATGCTCCGAGATCAAGCGACTTCTTGCCTTCCTCTATCTGGATCCAAAGGGCTTCCAGTATCTCCTCGGCACGTTCAGATAACATATGGCCTCTCTTTGTCCCCTATTATAGATGTATATTAATCAGTGTCAAGCCGATATTCACTAAATAGCCGACCCCGAACGAGAAAAACAGGATAAAGACGGACATCGCGATACCCATGCGCAATCCGCGCTCTTTCATGTTCATCAGTAACTGGGCGATACACGGCAGGAATAAAGTAATAGTGACGCAGGCGACCACCAATTGATTGCCCGATAACAGCCCCTCTCTCTTCAGATCGTATAATCCCGCCGCGCCGTAATCCCTGCGGAAGAATCCGAAGAGAAAAGATACCGCCGCTTTATCGGGCAGACCTATCCAGGAGACCGGGTATTTAAGGATATTGACGACGGCGTTGAATATCCCCGTTATCTGGCCTAACCAGATAAAGACGCTCGCCATAATAAACAAAGGCAGCACTTCCAGGAAATACCACTTCAGGCGGCTGGCCGTCTTACGCAAGATATTGGAGAGCTGTGGTAGCCGTAACGGCGGTATCTCCATATAGAATGTGGGCAATTCCCCCGGCATGATCTTCGCGGCCAAAAAACCCACGATCAAAAATACGAATATGATGACGCCCAGCCAGACGATCACGCCTGCCGGGCTGTCCCCGAGAAGCGCCAGTATGACGCCCATCTGCGCGGAACACGGGATAGCCAAAGACAATAAAAGTGTCGCGATGATCCGTTCGCGTTTTGTGGGTAATGTCCTCGTCACCATCGTCGCCATAGTGCTGCAGCCGAAACCGAGGACCAAAGGTATCACGGCGCGCCCCGAGAGCCCTATCTTCTTGAAGAGCTGGTCTATCAACATCGCCAGGCGCGGCAGATAACCGGTATCCTCCACGATCGCGAACGCGAAGAAAAATGTCGCCACAATAGGAAGGATTATGGCGACCGCGTAGCGAAAGCCCAAAGTTATTATGCCGTATTCACCGACTAAAAGATCCTGTAATAATTTAAAATGGATGGCGCTATTTACGGCATTGATCATAAAGGGATTTATATATTTATCAAAGACCGTATTTTCCAGAAAATCGACTAAGACGCCGGCCCCGAAACCGCCGACAAATTTATACAGGCCGTAATAAAGCACGGCCAATAATATCGGCCCTCCTATTAGGGGATCCATTAAAATCCTGCTAAAATAGTCTCTGAGGGAAGGCCTATGGCCTTCTTTAACGCTCGTAACCGCATTAGATATACGGCTTGCCTCCCTCTGACGCCGCAGGCTTATGATATAGGTGAGCGGCTGAGAATAATGCGCCCTGGCTTCCTGTATGATACTTAAAATTTCGCCGGCCCTCTGCCCTTCTTTCTCCTTGACCGCGCTCAGCATATCTTTGTCTTCCTGAAGGAGCAATAAAGAGACTGAACGCCTTGAAATCTTGTAATCGGACAAAAGTAATGACTCGAGCCTCGATAGATATATCTCTAAGGGGTCGTCATAACCGATTTTTCTAGGAAAATCTCTTAACATATTGTTCTATTTTACCTCTTAATACATCCAGCCCTTCGCCTGTGGTAGAAACAGTGGCGACTGCGGGGATGTTCAACTCTTTCTCTAATTTGGCGGTATCAATAGTCATGCCCAGGTCTTTCGCCTCATCAGCGATATTAAGGACTGCTATTAACGGCAGGCCGGCCTCCAGGAGTTGCAGAGTCAAGGGCAGCATCCGTTCCAAATTCTTGGCGTCAATAACATGTAGGATGATGCACGGATTCTCATCCAATAAGATAGAGCGCGCTACTTTCTCCTCTTCGCTTATGGGCAGGAAGGAATACATGCCCGGCGTATCGATGATTTCAAAGGTCTCGCCGCCGATCTTGCCCTTTCCGCGTGAGACCTCAACCGTGGTACCCGGATAATTGGAGACAGTGGCATATTCGCCGGTCAGGTTATTGAACATGACCGACTTACCCACATTAGGCGAACCGACTATGGCGATCTTACGTAAGTTCAAACGAACTCCTTTAGAATCTCCCTTACATCTATATCGTCTATATTTTCCCCGACCAAAGGCGGCCTTGCGCCGATGCCGCTTTTGTCCTCGTACGATTCTCTCTCGGCCCTGTAGATTATTCCTATCGGGATCCTGTCGCCCCACTCGGCCGCCTTTGAGAAGGCGGCGTTCCTGTCGTTCGGATTATAGGACGAATCATCGTTGACCTTATAGACCCTCTTGGAGTACCACTCATAGGTATTTTTTTTGTTAAATGAGACACAGGGCTGCAGCACATCTATCAAGGCAAAACCCTTGTGTCTTATGCCTTCCAGGATCAACCATGAGAGATGGTCGCCATCGGCGGAATACCCACGTGCGACAAATCCCGCGCCCAAAGCGATAGCTATCTCAAGCGGCCGTATCGGCTCTAGTATCACGCCTTCGGTCTGGACTTTCGTCACCATGCCCGCGTCTGTCGTCGGAGAGGCCTGCCCTTTGGTCAGCCCGTATATCTGGTTATCATGGACGACGACGGTCATATCGAGATTACGCCTTATGTTATGGATAAAATGGTTACCGCCTTCTCCATAGCAATCCCCGTCTCCGGTCGTGACTAGGACGGTCAGCTCGCGGTTGGCTATCTTCGCGCCGGCCGCCGCCGGAAGGGCTCTTCCGTGAAGCCCGTTAAAGCAGTTGGTCCTCACATAATGCGGTAATTTCGCCGCCTGTCCTATGCCGGAGACGAGCAGAATATCTTTAGGCGGCCTGCCGAGTTTCACGAGGGTCTGCTTGACCGCGGTCAATATACCGTAATCCCCGCAACCCGGACACCAGGCGATCTCATCGTCACTCTTAAAATCCGCGATGTCCATCTTATGCCACCTCCCTTACGCGCCGCATAAGGTAATCCAGATCAAAAGGCCTGCCGTCAAATTTCAATATGGATTTACTTATATCAATTCCGGTCTCGCGGCGTATTAATCTCGCGAGCTGCCCGCGGGCATTGTTCTCGACCGTTACGGTCCTCTTCGCGCCTTTGAGCAGGCCGGTTATATCCGCAGCCGGAAAAGGC
>JAGUXU010000108.1 GCA_020061685.1 Candidatus Omnitrophota bacterium | reverse complement strand
GTCGAGGCCCATCAGAAGATAAAGAATTCGGGCGGGAGGCTGAGGCTTACGAACCTGACGGGTAAAGTAAAGAGCCTCTTTGAGATAACCAAACTCGAAAAACTTTTCGATATCTTTCCGACCGAAGAGGAAGCCTTAAGGGTATTTTAAACGGTTCTTAGCAGGATTACGCTATGAATATATTTGAAACCATAGGCAGGTCAACTTTAAGGACAGGGGCGGCCATCTGGGATGTGATGGCCTTATTTTTTAAGACCCTCTACTGGCTTTTCTTCGCCCCCTTCAAAGGCAAATTTATAGGGAGACGGTATATATTCGAGCAGATGGTCTTCGCCGGGTTGCAATCGGTCCTCATAGTATTCTTCGTCACTTTCTTCATCGGCATCGTCCTGGCCATGCAGGGCGCATATCAGTTGGATAAATTAGGCGCGGTCAGGTTCGTAGCGAGCCTTATAAGCGTCTCTATCACAAGAGAGATAGGGCCCGTACTTATAGCCCTGGTTGTCGCCGGAAGGGTGGGAGCCGCTATAGCCGCCGAACTCGGGACGATGAAAGTCACCGAACAGATAGAGGCGCTTGATACGATGGCCTTAAACCCGATAAGGTTCTTGGTAGTGCCGAGGTTCCTCGCGCTATTATTGATGCTTCCGGCGCTTACGGTCATAGGCGATGTGGTCGGGATGTTCGGAGGCTTCGTCGTCGGCGTATTCAACCTTAAGATATCGCCTAACCTCTATATAAGCACCAATTTCCAATTCCTCGTCATGAAGGATGTCATGACCGGCCTCTTCAAGAGTTTTGTATTCGCGATGATAATAGCGATGATAGCCTGTTATCACGGCCTTAATACCTCAGGCGGAGCCGAGGGGGTAGGGCGGTCGACTACTTTAAGCGTTGTAAGCAGTTTTATCCTGATCATCCTGGCCGACGCGATATTGACCGGAATATTTTATTTTTCGAGCGTGTAAAAAATGGCTGAAGAGAAAGAAGTAGTCATAAAGATAGAGAATCTCGTAAAGGAATTCGGCGGCCGCAGGGTGCTCGACGGCATAAATCTCGAGATCTATAAAGGCGAGAGTTTCGTCATAATGGGCGGTTCGGGCTGCGGGAAATCAACGATCCTGCGTCACATCATCGGCGGACTTCGCCCCGATTCGGGGAAGGTCTATCTCTTCGGCGAGGATATAAGCACCGCCGGCGATGATAAGATGGATGGGTTCAAAAAGAGGTTCGGGATGCTATTCCAGTCCTCGGCGCTCTTTGATTCGCTTACGGTCGAGGAGAACATAAGCCTGCCGTTGAGAGAGCACACCAAGCTGGACGAGCATATAATAAAGATAATGGTCAAGATGAAGCTTGAGCTGGTCGGACTGCACGGCTTCGGCCATCTTTATCCGTCGCAACTATCGGGCGGGATGAAAAAACGCGTAGGCCTCGCCCGCGCCATAGCGTTAGACCCGGAAATAATCTTTTATGACGAGCCCTCCGCGGGCCTGGATCCGGTCGTGACCGCGGTCATCGATAAACTTATAGTGGATCTAAGCGAGAAGCTTTCCATAACCTCGGTTATCGTCACCCACGACATGAATTCCGTCTTCAGGATAGCCGACAGGATCGCGATGCTTCATAAGGGAAAAGTACTGGAGATAGGGACGAAAGAAGAGATACAAAATTCCAAAAACGAATACGTAAAACAATTCATTACCGGCAGCCCCGACGGGCCGATAGGGTTCTTTAAGCCGGATGAAAATTATTTGCAGGAATTGACAAAATAATAAAAAAGGAGTCAAGATATGGTAAGACTGACTAATGAGATCAAGACCGGGGTCGTGGTTGTGGTCGCGGCGCTATTACTTTTGTTTATCGTCTATAAGATAGGCGGCATAAAGACCGAGAAGGGCTACGAGGTAAAATGCACCTTTACTTACGTAAGCGGCCTGGAGGAGAACTCGCCTGTCAAGCTCGCCGGTGTCAAGGCGGGCGAGATAAAGAGCGTGGGCTGCACCTATGATGGGGACGAGACGAAGGTCCTGGTCACTATGAAGCTTGATGAGAGGGTCAGGATCAGGGAAGACTCCAAGATCAGGATCAGCACGACCGGCCTTATAGGAGAAAAATATATCGAGATCACGGGCGGCTCAAAGGGCTCGCCGTTCGTTAAGAGAGGCGTTGTGCTTACCGGCATAGACCCCTTCGAGATAGAAGAATTGATCGATACGGGCAGGACCCTCGCGGCGAGGATAGATGCCGGCGTTCAAGACTTGCAGAAATTGGTCGGCCACGCCGACGGCGTCCTCGTAGACAACAAGGACGATATAAGGGCTACGATAATCAACTTGAAGGACACATCCGAGAACTTCAAGGAATTCAGCGACGATATAAAACGTAATCCCTGGAAACTCATAATGAAACAAAAGGAAGTCAAGAAGGACGTCAAGAAGGAAGCCCCCGTTAAAACCGAGCAAAATTGGAGGTGAAGATGCTGAAGGCCGGATATTTGATATTGGGATTGTCTGTCGGCGCTTTGCTATTGGATTCCGGTCCGGTCCTTGCCAAGGAACTGGTACGCGAGGCGAGGGTCATAATGGTAAAGGGAGACGTTAATATCCAGAAGGCCGGCAAGACCGACTGGGCCAAGGCGAAAGAAGGAATGATACTTACCGACGGAGATACGGCGAAGACGGGCAAAAGTTCAGCCGTAGAGATAGCGTTTGACAGGGACAAGAAAAATATCGTCCGGCTGGATGAGAATTCCACTGCCATATTGCGCGGCAAGATGTTAAGGCAGGTTGAGCTGCCCCGCGGGAAGATCCGCTTTGTGGTAAAGAGCCTTAAGAAAGACTCCTCTTTTGAGATAAAGACGCCTACGGTGGTGGCGGGAGCAAGAGGAAGCGGCGGCGACGTCATCGCGGGAGAGAATATGGATACCGTCAAGGCCTTTGAGGACGAGTTGTTCGTCCAGTCGTTTGACGAGCAGGGTAATTTAATACAAGAGATATCCTTAAAGGAAGGCTGGGAGGTCATGATTGAGAGGTTCGAGGCCCCGGGCGAGCTTATAGAGGTCACGGATATGGACAGGAGCGACTGGGGTTCATGGAAGGATGATTTGGGCGGCAGGATAGATGAGAGCATCAGGGAGGAACAACCGTCGCCTATAAGCCAGGATTTCTCTAATGTAGAGTCGATCCAGCAGGAGACTATCCAGAAGCAGGAAGAATATAAACAGGACGTGATCCAGCAGCAGGATACCCAGAGAATAGAGCAGACGATAGAGGAGGAGCAGCCCGCTCCCGAGCCCCCATGCGACGACCCATATTAAAGGATAATTGGAGGAAACGTTAAAATGAGAAAGTATGCTATCGCGCTTTGGGTCCTGTTTTTAGCGTTCTCTTTTAACTCTCCGCTCAAGGCCGCGGATTTTACCGAAGAGCAGACGACGCAGAAAGATCTGGGTAAAGCGGAAGAAAAGGCATATAAGAAGATAGAGGCGGTCAAGGAAGGCGGAAAATACAAGACCAAGTTTTTCGCTTCCGCCATGCAGGGGTATGACAACAACGTCTTTCTCGATCCGCAAAGGAAGGGCGATACCTTTTCCGAAGGGATACTGGACGCGAAAGCCACCTGCGCCCTGAACGGCAGATGGAACGTATTCGGGGAGGCGGCGGTCCACGACATAACTTATTGGGAAGCGACCGACGCCAGCCTCGTGGATACGGACCTGAAGTTCGGCTTCGAGGGAAAACTTCCCTATGACATCACTCTTACCGCATTGAATAATGTGGAAGTGGTCGCGTATCCTTATTACGGCGACGGCACCTATTTCGGAGACAAGACCGGGCTGGAACTCAAGCAGAGGCTGCCGCATAACCTTTTTCAATCCTTCGGCTACGAGTATTCTTATAGGCATTACACCAACCAAAAAGCACACCTTGGATGGGGCGGCAAATCCGATATCAAAAGAGTCGATTATAGAAATACATTCGACTACGACTTCGGCGTATTCCTTAAGAAGGCGATGTTTAAATTATCGGGCGAATTCTTCGTAAACGATTCAAACGACAAGTTTCATGATTACTATGATTATCAGTCCCTCAGGCTCGGCCCTTCGATGATATACTTGATCACCGATAAGATGAGCGCGTACCTGTCCTACAACAGGCAATTTAAGGTATATGAACACAGGACCCTTCCGACCGATTTGACAAGGCGCGAGCGCGATCGGGGCTATACATTGACAGGGTCGTTATTTTATGACATATACAAAAATACGACCCTCGCTTTTAGTTACACGTACAGGCAGAATAAGTCGAACTACCCCGCTCTGAAATATTCGGGTTCCATCAGTACGTTAGGCCTGTATTGTAGATTTTAAGGACCGGCTCTATGCCCAAGGATAAGCTCCTCAAACACGTTGCCTATCTCGCGGGCATTTTTATTTTATTCTTATTTTCTTTTTTCAGGATTTTTGAGAGCTATGAACTCCAGACCCTCGACTTACGATTCAAATTAAGGCCTCCCTTAAGAGTAAATCCGGATATAGTAATAATCGAGATCAACGAAGATACGATAAAGGAATTCGGCAGATGGCCTTTCAGCCGCGAGTACCATGCCTATCTGATAGATGCCCTGCGCCAGTTGGGCGCGAAGGCGGTCGTCTTCGATATCCTCTTTGGCGAGGCCGGTCCCCATGATGAAGAGTTGATAGCGGCGACCGAGGAGGCAAAAGGGCTGATATATTATCCGATCGCTTTTAAAGATGAAGGCAAAGGTGCCAAGTCCTTATTGAGATCCCCGGAGATAGAGGTTCCCCTGATAAGGGGCCTGGAGAGATCCGCAAAAGGCGTAGGGTTTATAAATGCCGTCGCTGATATAGACGGTAAGATAAGAAGGATCCCCTTAGCTATAGACTGCAAAGGCAAGAGATATCACCACCTGACCTATCTCGTCGCGAAGGACTACCTGGGCAAGGAAATCGTGAAGGTGCCGCTGGGCGATGACGGTATGGCCTTGATCAATTATCCGGGGAGGTGGACGAAGACCTTCAAGCATTATTCCTTTTCCGACATCCTGATCTCTTTCAAAGAGACCGTTGAAGGAGAAAAGAGCATAATAAATGTCGCTGATCTTTATAATAAGATATGTTTTGTGGGCCAGACAGAGGTCGGCGGGCACGACCTGAAACCGAACCCTATCGAACCCGCTTATCCCATGGTTGGTGTCCATGCCAGCCTATTTAATTCAATAATACAGAATAAATTCCTGATCAGGGCAGACAGATTTATCAACTTGACGCTTCTTTTCGTGCTTTGTCTGGTCATAATTTTGGTCGCAAATAAGGCAAGACCGGTAGCAGGGTTAGGTATTTCAGCGGCGGTCCTGTTTTCCTTTGCCCTCATAAGTTTTATCTTGTTTGCCTTCTTCGGGTTATGGATAGATCTATTCTGTCCTATGGTGCTTGCGATAGCCGTATATTTGGGTGTTACCGTAAACAGGTATCTTGTCGAGAAGCAAAATCGGCTTTTGATCGAAAAAGAGCTCTCGATAGCGAAGAATATCCAGATGGCTTTTTTACCGGCCTCTGTGCCGCGGGCAGAGGGGATAGAGATAGTCGCATCAATAGAGACCGCCAAGGCGATCGGAGGCGACCTCTACGATTTCGCGGACGCAATAGCGGCAGAAAGGAAACTCGGCATAATGATAGGCGATGTCTCCGGCAAGGGAGCCCCTGCCGCGCTTTTTATGGCAAGGGCTATCGCGGATTTCAGGCACTTGGTAAATCTGTCTGACGCGCCGTCAAAGGCCCTCAGCGGATTAAATAAGCAGATCGCCCTCAATTATAAGACG
>JAGUXU010000043.1 GCA_020061685.1 Candidatus Omnitrophota bacterium | reverse complement strand
TGAGGCATACCTTTTTCGGAAAGAGTTACACAGAAAAGGAGATAAAGGATTTCCTCGATTCCCGTGGGGCGAAATACGAATACCGCCCCGATATCACCAGGATAACGGCAGAACTCATCGCCTCAGGCAAGATCATAGGGTGGTTCCACGGAGGGATGGAATTCGGTCCCCGCGCGTTGGGCGCAAGAAGCATCCTTGCCGATGCGCGGATAAAGGAGATGAAGGATATAGTGAATAAAAGGGTAAAGCACAGAGAGTCGTTCCGTCCTTTCGCCCCGTCCGTCTTAAAAGAGGATGCCGGAATTTATTTTGAAGGCATCGTAGATTCGCCTTTTATGCTCCTGACCTTTCCTGTCAGGAAAGAGATGAGGAGCGTCATTCCCGCGATCACGCATGTCGACAACTCCGCAAGGGTACAGACGGTCGATAAGGAGGTCTGCCCCAGATATTGGGACCTTATAGATAATTTCAAGAAGATAACGGGAGTGGGGGTGATCCTTGATACGTCATTCAATGTAAGAGGAGAGCCGATAGTGAACTCGCCCGCGGATGCATATGACTGCTATTTAAAGACGGGCCTGGACTGCCTGGTGCTTGAGAATTTCCTTTTGGTCAAAGACGGCGCTAAGAATGGCTGAGAGAGAGGCTAAAACCAAGAAGAAATGCCTGGTCAATGTCGATATGGATAATCTGTCGGATTACGCCAGGGTGTACGCGATCAAGAATGTCCCCATCGACAACGATGTCCTTTACTCAAACGTAGTGCCGCGCCTGCTGGACCTCTTCTCGAGGTATGATATCAAGGCGACATTTTTCATAGTGGGGCGCGATTGCGGCAGCGAACGGAACAGAAGAGCCGTCAGAAAGATATCCGAAGAAGGGCACGAGGTCGCTAACCACACTCTGACCCATACGGCATTCAACGGGTTAAGCGGTAAGGAGAAGAGATTTGAGATAGAAGAGGCCGACAAGATCTTATCGGATATCCTCGGAAAACCGGTAGCCGGTTTCAGGCCTCCCCATCTGGATTTCAAGTTAGACAAAGAGAGCATAGATATACTGGAAGAGAACGGATACCTTTATGATTCATCGCTCTGTCCCGCATTTTTATATCTGTTTGCGGAGAGGACGGTCTTATACCTAAGGTCAAAGAGGACCATCAAGGGCCTTCGTCCGACGATAAGTGACATACAGGCATGTTTTGCGAAAGACCGTATATATAAGATCGAGGGCAGCACCCTCTTTGAGATACCGACAACGGTCCTTCCGCTGTTCCGGACGCCTTTTTTGGCGACCCTGACAATGGCATCCGGGAATAACCTCTATTTCGATCTGGGCTATCCGCTGGTCAAAAGGTTTGTCGAGATACCCGTTTTCCGTCTCCACGGAATGGACCTTTTAGGCCTTGAGGAGGACGCGCTGGATGGATCGTTCCATGTCCATCCCGGGATGAAGCAGCCCCTTTCGAGAAAAACGGATAAATTCCGTCACATATTCGGGTCCATGAGCAAGGACTACGAGTTTGTCACGGCAGAGTCGGTCATTGCGAAGGGAGGTCCCGCCGGGAATTAGAGCATGAAGATCTTATTCATCGTACCTTACCCGAGCGAAGGCCAAAGCAATCGCTTCAGGGTCGAGCAGTACCTGCCGGGCCTGAAAGAAAGAGGAATAGCTTATTCCCTGAGGCCTTTTTGCGATAGCCGCACCTATAAGATCTTATTTAAAAAGGGCCGTTACTTCAGAAAAATAATATTTGTCGCCTATTTCCTCTTGCGCAGGTTTTATGATGTCTTTAGCGCAAGATCCTATGATATCGTTTTTATACACAGAGAAGCGTATCCTTTCGAAGGGGATGTCTTCGAGCGGCTTTTCAGGCTTTTCGGAAAGAAGATCGTCTTTGATTTCGACGATTCAATATTCCTCAAGAAACCGGTGAAGACAGAAAGGACGGTAAGGCTTAGCGATTACGTCATCGTAGGAAACGGATTCCTGAGAGACTACGCGCTTAAATATAACAAGAACGTCACAGTATTGCCGACCTGCATAGAGACACGGGTATACAAGCCCGGTAATAAGGCGGCCGCCGGAGACAAGGTCGTCATCGGTTGGATAGGGACGTCCTTCACCTCGATCTATTTGCCCATATTGAAAGATGTCTACGAGGCCTTAGCCGCCAGATATAAACAACTGGAGTTCAGGATCGTCGGAGGCTGTCTTAAAGATTTCAAGCCGCCTTTTCTTGTATGTAAGGACTGGTCGCTGGAGTCGGAAGTCGGCGAACTCCAGGGATTTGATATCGGGGTCATGCCTTTGTTCGACGATGAGATGGCGAAAGGTAAATGCGCCTTTAAGATACTTGAGTATATGGCGGTAGGGATCCCGGCCGTAGCTTCACGGTCAGGGATGAATACGGAAGTAATAGAAGACGGAAAGGACGGTTTTTTGGCCGGCAGTAAAGAGGAATGGGTCGAAAGGCTTTCCCTTTTGGTGGAAGATAAAGAGTTGAGGGAAAAGATGGGCAAGGCCGGCAGGGAAAAGGCCGAGAGGCTGTATTCCATAAAGGCGAACGAAGAAAGGTTTATCGGGATATTGAATAAATGTGTGGAATCTGCGGCATAATAGATACAGATAAAAGGACCGGTCATGAAGGCGCCGTCGGTGCGATGACCGGCGCCATGAGCCATCGCGGTCCCGACGACGAAGGCATATATTCTGCCGCCGGCATCTCTTTGGGGCACAGAAGGCTAAGCATCATAGACCTTTCCAGCGCAGGGCATCAGCCGTTAGCCAATGAAGATAAAAGTATCTGGGTCGTCCTGAACGGGGAGATCTATAATTATAAAGATTTAAGGGAAGAACTGGAAAAGAAGGGGCATATATTCCGCTCCCATTCCGATACCGAAGTCATAGCGCACCTGTACGAAGAGAAAGGGCGGGATTGCGTAAAATCGTTGGTAGGGATGTTCGCTTTCGCGATATGGGACGCGAAAAAAGACCTCCTTTTATTGGCCCGGGACCGCGCCGGTAAAAAGCCTTTATTGTACTCTTGCGTGGATGGGAAACTTTGTTTCGCATCCGAGTTTTCGGCGCTCCTGAAAAGCGGCCTGATAAAAAAAGAGATCAGGCCGGAAGCGCTGGATTATTATTTGACGTTCGGTTATATCCCGTCGCCCCTGACCGTCTATAAGAATGTCTTTAAACTCATGCCCGCACACACGCTTATATTCAAGAACGGGCAGGTAAAGACAGAAAGATATTGGCAGTTGGATTACGAAAAGAAAATAAAGTTGACCGAAGAAGAAGCCGAAGAGGAGTTACTCAGGTTACTTTTAGATTCCGTGAGGATACGGTTATATAGCGACGTCCCTCTGGGCGCGTTTTTAAGCGGCGGTATCGATTCCAGCCTGATAGTAGGCCTGATGTCGCGGGCCCATAATCAAAGGATCAAGACATTCTCGATCGGTTTCGATGAATCGGATTATAATGAATTAAGATACGCGAGAAATATAGCAAGGTATTTTAATACGGAACACAACGAATTTATCGTCAAACCGAAAGCCCTGGAAGTATTGCCGACCCTCGTGGAACGTTACGGTGAACCCTTCGCCGACCCGTCGGCTATACCCACTTTCTATGTTTCCAAGATGAGCAGGCAATACGTTACGGTCGTCTTGAACGGCGACGGGGGAGATGAACTTTTTGCCGGATACGAGCGCTATCAGGCGATGGTCTATTCGGAGGCCTTTAACAGACTTCCCCGGTCCCTGAAGAGGACCGTAGCGGCTTTATGCAGCGACACGATCCCGGACTCGCTCAATCAGAAGGGGCTGACGAATAAAGCCCGGAGATTCTTTGGGGCGGCGCTGCTACCGTTGCATAAGAGGTATATCAAATGGATAGGGGTATTTGACGACGAGTTAAAGAGGGACCTCTATACCCCGCAATTTTTGGACTCAACCGGAAATTTCGACGTAGAGGATTTTTTCAGAGACTCTCTCTCCGGGCATGATGAGTTGACTTTAGTAGACAGGCTATTGAGGTTGGATACGTTGACATACCTGCCTGGTGATCTTTTGGTAAAGGTGGATATCGCAAGCATGGCGAATGCGCTGGAGGCGCGTTCCCCGTTTCTCGATCACAGGGTGATGGAATTCGCGGCTTCCCTGCCTTCGCATTTTAAGTTAAAGGGGCTGACTCAAAAATATATCTTAAAAAAGACGGCGACCGAGATCATACCTAAAGAAAATATTTATAGGACGAAACAGGGATTCGGCGTGCCTGTCGGGGACTGGTTTAGAGCCGAATTAAAAGATTATCTTCGCGATAATCTTCTCAACGGCAGAGCCCTGAAGAGGGGTTACTTTAAACCAGAAACGATAAAAAGGATGGCGGAAGCCCATTTTTCGCGCAAGAGAGAATACGGGAAACAGTTATGGGCACTTCTTATGCTTGAGTTGTGGCATAAAAAATTTATGGATTGATAAATGAAAAATAAGAGGATATTTTCGCTGTTTATCGCGGTCTTATCATTGGCGGCCGTCATTCTCGTCTTGAATATCAAGGTCACTACGCGCCAGGGCATAGATTATAAGATTTACACCATAAGGATGCCGCTGTATCTGAAGATACTGGATTTCTACGACAGGCATTTTAATTACAGATGGCTGGCGCGCAGGATAACCGAGGGTAAGACTGCCGAAGAGGAGAAGGTCATGGCGATCTTTGATTGGACCGTTGAGAATATCCGTCATCAGCCGCCCGAACTCAGGGTCGTAGATGACCACGTCTGGCATATAATCGTAAGGGGTTATGGTGCGCATGATCAATTTTCGGATGCTTTTTCTACCCTCTGCAATTATGCGGGCTTTGACGCCTTTTTTATGAAGCTCTCCAACAAGGCGCGTACCTCAAAGATCCCTTTTGCGGTCGTGAAGATAAATAGAAAATGGTATCTCTTTGATCCCTATAATAGCATATACTTTATAAAAAAGGATGGACACCTCGCTTCCGTAGAAGATATTGCCCGGGGCGAATGGATGGTAAAGATCACCAAAGATGACCGTAATACGTCAAAGGTAGAATATTCGGATTATTTTAGCGGAATCCTGGCAGTCGATTTTGAAAGGGCGCACAAATGGTCAAGGGCCAATATACAATCGCCCGTAAACAGATTTTTTTATGGGATATTCAAGCAATTAAATTGACAAAAACCTCTTGTTTGTTATAATCATTTAGAAATGATAACCTATTTTCAGAGAATAAGTTATGATGACTAGAGATTCGCAAGGCCTTCGTATCAAAACGAACATAGCGCTATTTTCCTCCATTGTCGCTGCGGTATTCGCCGGCTTTTATTGGCTGGGACGGCTGGGCTTCGACAATAATTCCGTTTTATTCTATTTGAAGATATTGTCAATCAGTTATTTCTTATTATTCCTTCCTGTTACCGTAAGGAAAGCAGCGAACAGTTTTGGGGTCAGTTTTACGGAAACCTGGTATAATTCGGATGCGGCTGTTTCATTGTTTGGTTTAATCCTTGTTACAGCAGCAGGGTTTATAATACCGTCTTTTAGCTTGATAGCTTTGTTGCCGTTTATCATATTAGGGTGTTTGTTTTTTATTATTAATTTGATCGACTTTTTTTTACAATATAATCAGAAGAGCAATGTAATATTCGGTATTTTGGCGGTAACCTTTTCCATCATATTGATATTTATATTCTGTTCATATCAAGGTACCAGCCCCCCGTTGCTGTTTGAAGATTTCGTACGGGAGCATTCACCTTCCGACGGATTATTCCACTATGCCATTTGCCAGATGATTAAAACATACGGCATACCGAGCACGGGATTGGACGGCGTTCCGTACATCCCGTATCATTATGGGAGTCATTTTATTTTTGTACAGATTTCCAAACTCATGGGACTTCACGTTTTTTTATTTTATCAATTTTGCTTCACAACTATAGTGATACCTTTTTTCTTAAACAGTATTTTATCGTTTTCCGTTGACCTGAAACGATATTTTGGTAACTTTAAGGAATCTTGGGATGTGCGTACCGATTATAAATTTTGGGCTCTTTTCGCTTTGCCTTTTGTCGGTTTTTTACCCATCAGGGCCTTAAACCGTTTAGCCACAAAACCCTCTCTCATACTAAGCGAGTCCTATACTTTGGGGATGGCCATTTTGTTTATCGTCGGCGCCATTCTGTTGTATTTTTTCAAAAGGTTTAATATCAAAGACAAAAAATTCAGGATAGACAATTTTATATTCGTTGTTTTAGTTCTACCTTTATTGCTTGGGGTAATCGGCGTGATAAAACAACCGCTTTTATTTTTGCTCGCGGCCGTATTGGCGTATCTGTTTTTGCGTTTGGGGCTTTATAAGAATAAAATGCTGCTTTTTTCGTCATTGCCTATAATTATAGCATCGTTTATAGCCTACGAACTCGTCGCATTTAAATATCCCGGCGCCTTAAAATTGGTACTCTTTGATCACATAACACGTTTTGTGGTTGCGGATAAAAGGAACAGCATCTTTTTCTGGATAGTGTTGCCGCCCGCTTTTTTCATTTTTCATTTTTTTTGGTCCTGGCTTTATGCAGGATTACGGCTGTGTCAGGAGAAGATAGCCGGGTTTATTGATATCAAGAGCGCCTTTAGAGAGCGGAAGGTTATCGACGTCGAGATATTACTTTTACTTTGCGCCGTGGGCGTTTTACCCGGCATATTATTTAAGGTAAGGGGAGGCGTGACCGGTTATTTTTCGGATGTCCAAAGATGGATCGCCTTAAGTTTTCTGTTGGCCAGCTTTTCAAATTTTTCTTTGCCGGTTATAAAATCGCCGTTTAAAAGGCTGAAGGCGGTGGTCCTGTTTTCCGTATTGGCCGTTGCTGTCGGGTCGTTCTTGAGCAATATTTTTATATTCGGGAAAATTACGGTAGAACGGTACATTACAGTAAGAGGCTTCTTGTCAAATTTGCCGGGTGCCGGCGACAATCAACTAAACGGCCCCGTCAATAAATTTTTATATGGACCGCAAAGATTGCTTGATGGAAATGAAAAATATAAAATGTATCGAGTTCTATTGGAACTGGACAAGATCCCTTTGTCGGAGAAGAGAAAAACACTTTTATTTATACCGCGGTCTAATAAATTGTATTGGGACAGATTACATCCTCGCAGTATACCGATGGTTGCGCCTGCCCTGACGGGCATTGCCATGATCGATGGCTTGCCGGGACAATCTACCGCTGCCGAAAAAGAATTTCCGGGACATATGTGGGGTCTCTATAGGTATAAAGCCAATACGATCGACCCCTCTTCAATTGACGCTTCTCCGGAAAAAGTCTATTCAAGGGTCCTGGAAAAAGGATTTTCTAAATTGATCATTATTGAAAACAGGGACGGGAATACGGTTGTTACCAGAATCCCGTAATTTTAGGTAGTTTCATATGAACAAGGAAAGAAATATACTTCTGATCTATCCCAAAACCGGAATGGATTTCGGATCTACGGTCGCTCCGCCTCATTCGCTCCTTGCTATCGCAGCCCCCTTACTTAAGGAAGGTTATAAGATCAGGGTTATCGACCAAAGGGTCGATAAAGACTGGAGAGATAGCATAATAGAATGGCTGAATGAAAAGACCATCTGCGTAGGAATATCGTGTATGACCGGTACGCAGATATATTTTGCGATTGAGATCGCGAAGATCATAAGGGAGCATACAGGGGGGAAGGTCCCTATGGTCTGGGGCGGCCCTCATCCTTCCATTTTACCGGCGCAGACCTTAGAGAGCGAATATGTAGATATAGTCTGTGTGGGAGAAGGAGATGCCTGCTTCTCCGAGATCGTAAAAGCCCTTGAAGCAGGGAGGCCCTTGCATGGGATAGGGGGAGCCGCTTTCAAAGAGGCAGGGAAGGTCGTTATTAATCCCCCGGCCCCTTTAATTGACATTGAGGATCTTTTGCCTGTTCCCTGGGAATTAATAAACGTAGAGAACTATATACATCGTGACATGTATCTTAAGAGTTCGCGGATCCTCGACATAGGGCAAACGAGCAGGGGATGTCCTTTTAACTGCGGTTTTTGCTGCAGCGCCAGTTTAAGGATGAGGAAATGGCGGGCTATGTCTGTCGAAAAGAGTTTAAAGGCGATCATCGAACCTATTAAAAGGTTTAATTTGGACGGCGTCTGGATAAGGGACGACGAGTTTTATATAGACAGGGAGAGGGCCAACAAGATATGCGAGCAGTTTATCAAAGAGGACCTGAACATCAGGTGGTACACTTCCGGAACGAGAGTAGACGTATTCAATAAGGCATCAGACGAGCAGACGGCAATCCTCAAGAAAAGCGGGGCGCATGTATTGAAATTCGGCGCGGAATCAGGGACTAATAGAATATTGAAATTGGTTAACAAGGGAATAACCGTCGAGGAAACCCTTAAAGCGAATCTCAAAGCCAAAAAGCATGACATCATACCCGCTTTTGCCTTGATGATAGGATTCCCGACCGAAACACTCGATGAGATAAACAACACGATCGATCTTATATTCAAACTCAAGAAGGATAACCCCAAGGCGCAATTTGAGACAGTGGCTATTTATACCGCATTACCGGGCACCCCAATGTATGAATTAGCGCTTAAACACGGCCTTAAGCCTCCCCGGAAACTGGACGGATGGATAGATTGGAATTTTGATGAATACGATTTTGAAGGCAAGAGGATCCCCTGGTTTAATTATAGAGACAGAAAAAGGCTCGGAAATATCTCCTATATGAGCGTTTTGGCTAACGCTCTTCCGAATGCTATCGACAGCATAGAAAGCGTATCTATAAGGAATCTAGTCAAAATTTTTTATGCGCCTATCAGCGCTTATTACAGGTTTAGGTTAAAACACAAAATTTATGGTTTCTCTCTTGATTTAGCGGTTGTAAGATACCTGAGGAAGAAGATTTTTTACCAGAGCCATATCGTAGTAAAATGAAAATTTTATAAACATGAATAAAACGCCCCTCGTTTCCGTTATTACACCTTTCTACAATGACATCAAATATTTCCCGGAGACACTTAGGTCGTATTTTTCTCAAAGCTATCCAAATATCGAAATGGTCCTGGTAGACGATAATTCTGACCTCCGGCCGGATACTCTTATTCCGGCTGAGCCAAAATACCCGGTTCAAATCGTACGTTCGCATACAAAGATGGGGCCCGGCGGAGCCCGCAATCTGGGTATACGGCATGCCAAGGGGGAGATGATCGCTTTCTTGGATTCGGATGATATCTGGAAGCCTGAGTTTGTTCAAAGATGCATCGAAGTTTTTTTAAAATATGAGAGTGCGGACTGGGTTTACACAGATGGCTATTATGTTATAAACGGTAAACCGGTCAAGAAGCCTAATTCCGCCTATTTCGGGTTTAAGAAAGGCCTCCCGAAGGGGCGCGAGGTAAATGATTTACACCTGAAAGGTTACGCCTTTGAGCTGATGTCGGCTAATATTGTGCGCCGTCATGTGATAGAAGAGACCGGCTATTTCAATGAGGACCTAGAGATTTCCGAAGACTGGGATTTTTTTTGCCGGATCGCGGAGAGATCGAATGTCTATGCTGTTGATGAACCGCTGATCTATTATCGGAAAAGATCGGACAGCTTTCATTATTCCAAGCTTGAAAATTATATCAAAGTACATTCCGAAATTCTTGATAGAATTTATAATAACCAAGGGCTTCTTCCCGAAAGAAAAACAGACTTGGAGCGTGCCATTGCCCTAAGTTATGAACGCGTAGGGATACAGTATTTGAATAAGGGGTGCCCTCATCGTGCGCGTTATTATTTAATGCACAGGGCCACTCAACCCATTAAATTCAGTTTAAGAATGATAGCGCTTAAGACGTTGAGTTTTCTGCCGGTGTCTTTCTACAGGGCAGCTATTAAACTATATGAATTGATGATCTAATCCACAAACGGAGATTTAAATGCAGGAAGCGGGATTTGTGTGGGGAGAAATAGCAAAATATTTTAAGCCGATTAGGCTTGATAGCCTGGTCCATTTTGTAACCTACAAATGCAATGCTAAATGCGAGCATTGTTTCTTTTCAAAAGAGCTCAATAAAAAGGGCGAATTATCCAAAGATGAGATCTTCCGCGTGATCAGCAGTCTTGGCCCGTTAAAAGGCATTTTGATCTCGGGGGGAGAGCCTTTTCTAAGGAGCGATCTCGCGGAGATAGTTACCGAATACGCGCTTAAGTGCGGAGCGATCGTGGCATCGATCCCCACGAACGGATTTGAAAAAGACCGGATCATCGCTGCTTGCGAGTCTATTTTGGCAAACTGTAAGAACCTGAACCTTACTATCGCCGTTTCCCTGGATGATCTTTTCGAGCTACATGACAAGGCGCGTAACTTCCCGGGCGGATTTGTCAAGGCCGTCGAGACGGCCCGCAGGCTCGTCGAGCTGAAGAAAACCTATCCCAAATTGCGTTTGCACATCGTGACCGTTATTATGCCGGGCAACATAAACAGGCTAAAGTCAATTTCCAAATTTGTACGGGAAGAGATCGGGCCCGATTATCACTGGTTCGAACCTATGCGCCAGTCACCCGGTTCAAATGATTATCTGGCGCAGGTTTCGCAGAGTGAACTGCGCTCTTTCTTAGAAGAGAATATCATATATCATTTCAAGAAGATCAAAGGAGCGTCGCAGAACATATATTCCAGCCGCCTGCTGAATAACGCCATAATAAATTTTTCGCTCAACAACCTGAGGATAGCGCTTGACAATTTTTTCTACGGGAAAAGATGGCCTGTCAAGTGCGTGGCGGGCAGAAAGATAGCCGTACTCTATCCGGACGGGGGCGTCTCCGCCTGCGAGCTGCGCTTACCGGTGGCGAATATACGCGATTTCGATTATAATATGATAAGGTTGCTTGAGGATACGGCATTCAAAGACGAGGTCAGGGCTATATCTAAGAGGTGCTGCAGCTGTTTTCACGGCTGTTTCATACCTCCTTCGGTTAGATATGATCCCCTCGCGATGGGACGCCTGGCCCTTAAAACGCTTTTAACAAAATATTAAAAAGGAGTCACGGGACACAAGATGAAGACGACACTGATTTTACCCACTCTCAACGAATTGGGCGGCATGAAAGAGATCATGCCCAAGATCAAGAAAGAATGGTACGACCAGCTCATAATCGTAGACGGGGGGTCTACGGACGGAACGATCGAATATGCAAAAGAGAACGGCTATTTAGTATATGTGCAGAAGGGAAAGGGCTTGAGGCAGGGTCTACGGGAGATGTGGGGGATGGTCGAGGGCGATATCGTGATAACCTTCAGTCCGGACGGAAATTCGATCCCCGAACTTATCCCTCCGCTTATAGAAAAGATGAGACAGGGCTACGATATGGTCATCGTTTCACGATATGCCAAAGGCGCCAAAAGTTATGATGATGATTGGCTTACGAGATTCGGCAATTGGATGTTTACGACCATGATCAATCTGTTATTCAGAGCGCATTATTACGATGCCCTTGTTATATTCCGCGCCTATAAGACCGACCTTATTGAAAGGTTGGATATAAACAAAGAAGCGAAATTTTTAAAAGCTGCCGAAAGGGCGGGGATACTTATAGGATGGGAACCGCAGCTTTCCATCCGGTGCGCCAAGAGAAAATTGAAAGTCGCAGAGATACCGGGAGACGAACCGGCCCGGATACACGGCCATAGAAAGATGAGGCCGTTTCAATCGGGCTCGGTAATGCTTGCGCAGATCCTTTACGAAATTTTCGTCTGGCGTTAGTTAAAGTTTAAAAAGGAAATGATTTAATAAATGGCGGATTTATCCAAGGGTAAATTAAAAGAGATCTATACCATCATGCTGCGGATAAGGCTCGTCGAGCTGAAGATCGAGGAGTTCTACCCTCAGGACGAGATGAAGACGCCCGTTCATTTATACATCGGCCAGGAAGCGATAGCGGCCGGCGTCTGCGCAAATTTAAATAGAGACGACTATGTATTCAGCAACCACAGGGGGCACGGCCATTATATAGCAAAGGGCGGCGACCTCAGATCCATGATCGCTGAATTATACTGCAAAGAAAGAGGGTGCTCCAAGGGGCGGGGCGGTTCTATGCATCTTATAGACACTTCTGTAGGGTTTATGGGTAGTTCTTCCATCGTGGGCGGCAGCATCCCGATCGCCACAGGCGCAGCATTAAGTTCAGTTTTTAATCGGGATGATAAGGTTTCGGTGGTTTTCTTCGGCGATGCCGCTTCCGAGGAGGGAGTCTTATTTGAAAGCATGAACTTCGCCGC
>JAGUXU010000141.1 GCA_020061685.1 Candidatus Omnitrophota bacterium | reverse complement strand
GGAATTCTTTCTTTAATACTTCCTTTATCTTCGCCTTGTACTGGTTGCAAAGGGTTTTAAGGTCATCGGCGGTCATATCCGTATCGCCGGAATATCCTTTTTCCTTCTTTAACCTGTCCATTATCCTTTCGAGCTGCTTGCGAATACCCATATCGTCCGCCGGCTCGATGCCCGCCGCCTTCTCCATGACGACATCCGAATACATAGTTATCAACCTGCGGTAGGCGTCATAAACAAAACGTGTGTTGCCGCCGCTTTGCCTGACAAGGCCGGGTATCGTCTTCTCGGTTAGTCCGACGTTTAATACCGTTTCCATCATGCCGGGCATTGATTTCCTCGCGCCTGAACGGACCGATACCAGAAGCGGGTTAGCTAGGTCGCCGAACTTCCTTCCCATGAGCTTCTCGACTTGCGCCAGCGCCTTTTCCACTTCGCATTTTAGCACAGAGGGATATGTCCTCTTATTCTGATAATAATATATACAGACCTCGGTGGTGATCGTAAACCCGGGCGGGACCGGAAGCCTTAAATCCTTATGTCCTGCCATCTCCGCCAGGTTGGCTCCTTTGCCGCCCAGCAGGTTCTTCATGCTTTCGTTGCCGTCAGCCTTGCCGCCACCGAAAGAATAAACGTATTTTTTGCTGCCCTTTGATTTTGTTGCCATTACTTTTAAAACCCTCCCTTTCTTTATTTGCTCTATGTTAGCTTCTCTTCTAAATAATTTTTTAAATTATCTATGGAAACCCGTTCCTGCTGCATCGTATCTCTGTGGCGTACCGTCGCCTGTTTATCTTCCAGCGATTGCACGTCCACGGTTACGCAATAAAGCGTGCCGACCTCGTCCTGCCGGCGGTAGAGTTTGCCGATGGCGCCGGTGTCATCATATACCGTAACCATCTTTTTCTTTAGATCCCGGGTGAGCTTTTTTGCCAACTCGACTATTTCCGGGCGATTCCTTAAAAGCGGCAGCACCGCTACCTTTACCGGCGCCAGATCTTTATGCAGTTTTAAGACTACCCGCAGGTCATCCTTGACCTTCTCTTCATTATAAGCATCCACCAGTAATGCCAGTACGCTCCTGTCTACCCCGCCGGAAGGCTCGATAATATAAGGGTAAAACTTCTCTTTTGTCACATTGTCAAAATATTGCAGGTCTTTGCCGCTTGCCTGGCTATGCTGCCTCAGGTCAAAATCCGTGCGGTTGGCTATCCCCTCTAATTCGCTCCAGCCTCCGCCGGAGGCGGATCCGCCTTTGGTGGAAAAAGGGAAATTGTATTCTATATCGGTGCATGCCTTGGCGTAATGTGCCAGTTCATCCTTTCCGTGCGGCCGCCGGCGTAAATTATCTTTTCTGACGCCTAAATTAAGGTACCAGTTAAAGCGCGCTTCGATCCACTCCTCTAATTTTTTATCCGCTTCTTCGGGGCGGACAAAATACTCTATCTCCATCTGTTCGAACTCGCGCGTGCGAAAAGTAAAATTGCCGGGCGTGATCTCGTTACGGAAGGCCTTGCCGATCTGCGCCAGGCCAAAAGGCAGCTTGGGATGCTTTGAGTCCAGGATATTCTGGAAATTCACGAACATCCCCTGCGCGGTCTCGGGCCGGAGATAAATCGCATTCGCCGCATCTTCCACCGCGCCCTGGTGCGTTTTAAACATCAGGTTGAACGCCCGCGCCTCGGTCAGTTCACCGCCGCATTCAGGGCATTTTTTCGTCTCTTTCAGGTCCGCGGCCTTAAACCTTTTTTTACAGGATTTACAGTCGCTCTTTAGATCAAAAAAATTATCTACATGGCCGGAGGCCTCCCATACCTTAGGGTGCATGAGGATCGCCGCGTCCATCCCGAATACGTCATCCCGTTCATAGACCACGGACTTCCACCAGGAACGCTTAAGGTTATTTTTAAGCTCCACGCCATAAGGGCCATAATCCCACGTGTTGCTTAAGCCGCCGTAAATTTCGGATGAATGGAAGATAAAACCCCGGCGCTTACACAATGAAACGACTTTATCCATCAAGTTTTCATTCATAGGCATAACCCGCTATATTTAGCATAGATTGAATAAAATATCAAGAAAATCATTTTTTCAGCCTCTGGATCTCCCGTAGGAATTTTTTTGATCTGATCGGTTTTTCAAGGTGCGTTTCCAGTAATTTATCTACCAGCATGCCGACTTCCTCTTCTATCGATTTAGATATCTTGAATTTGAGCAGTGCCTCCGGTTTGGCGACCTGCAAATGGTTCAGTGTCTGCGCCGTCCCCTTGCTTACCGTCCGCATGCGTGGGTCTTCCGACGGCGCAAATCCAAGAGACGAAAGAAGGCGCACCTCGAATATCCGCGCTATCTTATTCGCGTCCTCCCCGGCGGCGAGCAGCTTAAACGACCTGTGGAGCGACTCATAGACCTCGGCGTTCTTCTCGTCCGGCTCGGTCATCGCGTCGACCAGCTCTACGAGATACGTCGCGTGAGCCAGCGCGGTTAAGCTCTTGCGTATCCCGAAAAAGCCGTCTATCAGATCGCACTGGGTAATATTTTGAAACTCGCTTCTCGTCTTCTCATAGAACACGATCTTATTTAAACTGAATAATTCCGCCGGGCTTCCGTATCTGGACCTTTCCGCGCGTATGCCCTTTAATATCCCCTTTAGTTTTCCGAAATCCTTCGAGTAAAAAGTCGCAAGGATGCTTGTTTCCCTGAGATCCCTTCGGTTTAAGACAAAGGCCTCAGTAGTCAGAATCGCCATTTATGCCAGGGGATAAATCATGTGTGCTCATTTTTCTTTACGCTGATCCTATCGGGTAAAGGGAGCACTCCTCCCGATATCACCAGTTTCAGGCCTTCCTCGATCGTCATATCCAGGTTGATAAGGTCCTCCTCGGGGACCAATATCAGGAATCCCGAAAGAGGAGTGGGCGTTGTCGGGATAAGCACATTGACCAGCTTCTCCACGGTTTTATCCTGGACCTCTCCCTTGGCTTCAGAAGTGACAAATCCGATCGAGTAGATGCCTTTACGGGGATACTGGACAAGCACGACGCGTTTGAATATCCATTTTGAATGGCCCAGGAAAGCCTCGCTCATCTCTTTGATGGCGCTGTATATCTTGCCTATCATGGGCACCTTAAAGAAGAGCTTTTCGAAATGTGAAAAGAACGTCCTTAGCAGGAGGACCCTTGTGCCGTAACCTATGAGTACTATTATGAGGATTATCAGTATAAAAAGCGCGCCCTTCATAAGGTACTCAAGCATAACACTGCCTAACAGGTACGGTTTTAATGTACCCGCTATCGGCTCCAGCAACATAAGGTTCGTCTTGATCACCACGAACCTTATAAGCAGGATAGTGACGACTGCCGGCAGAAGAACTACCAGGCCCGTAAAGAAATTTTTCCTTAGACTTTTAAACATATCCTAGCCCCGATATAACAACTGAAAGATTAAGGTTGTCGCCAGTATCCCGATGGCCGCGCCCGCGAGGACATCCCAAATGGTATGAAGCCCTCTTCTTATCCTTGAGGCTGCCAATAGCGTAGCCATTATAAATACGAGGCCTATGACCATGATGTCGTCGGATAAGAAGGCCGTGACCGTAAAGATAGAGAATCCGATCGCCGAATGCCCGCTCGGCATACCGCCCCTCAAAGGCGTACCCTTACGGAAGAGGGTCTTAAGCGCTATCACGATCCCGACGATCAACGTTAAGGAGATCGCGGTAATATGCCATGGGGACTGCCGTATTTTTAGAAAGACCTCGGATATATTGATGACCTTTACGGTCTTAAAGAATATAAGATACCCCACGATGACGGCATAGACCGCTGTTATAAAGACGCATCCCGCCGCTATATCCTTTGCCATTTTCGCCATATGGTGGAATTCCTTGGTGAATATGTCCACGGCGAGTTCTATGGAAGTGTTAAACATCTCGGCCACCAGAACGAGGGTCACGGCGCTTAGGAGCAGTATGAAATCGACCCTATCAATGCTTAAGATCATACCGAGGGCGATGACCGTTATGCCTACAGCAAGATGTATGCGCATATTGCGCTGCGTCTTCAGCGTATGCTTCAACCCCTCTATGGCATAGTTAAAAGATTCCGTAAGGCCGCGTTTTCTCATAATCGCTTAAGGATCCCTTCCTCCATCTCTCTCATCTTTTTTCTCGCCGGAACGGTCGTGTCCTTAAAGCCCAATAAATGAAGTATGCCGTGTATTACATACAGGGATATTTCTTTTTTTACGGCGGAACCGAAATATCTAGAATTCTTTTTCGCGGTATCTACCGATATCACGATGTCGCCGAGTATCTCGCGGTGTATCTTTCCGCCGGCGCCCTCACGCATGGGGAACGCCAGGCAATCCGTCGGCCTGTCTATCTTTCTGTATTTAAGGTTAAGCGCCCGTATCTTCGCGTCATTCACGAAGAATATACAGGCCTTCGCGTCTTTCTCTCTTAATATGGATAATACCTTCTCTGCCAGCCGCGATATCCTTGCCTTTGGCAGCGGTAATCTCACTCCCTCGCTTATTACGGATACGTGCCCGCCATTAACCGCCATTCTTATGGTTTCCGTTCGGGTACTGGACCCTGGTGTGGTATACGCCGGTCAGGACCTTCGTGAAAGTCACCGCTATCATGTTCAGGTCCTTTAATGTCAGTTCGCACTCGTCCAGCTGGCCGTCTATGAATTTGTTGTTTATTATCCTGCGCACCAGCTCTTCAAGGTTTGCCGGTGTCGGATTGGCGAGCGTGCGCGAGGCCGCCTCGACCGAATCCGCGAGATGGACGATAGCGGTCTCCTTGGTCTGTGGCTTCGGACCGGGATAACGGAAACCCTCTTCTTCCAGTTTAGCCAGGTCCTCGACCGACTCAAGGGCGCGCTGATAAAAATAATATATAAGGCCGGTCCCGTGATGCTGCTCGATGAAATCCAATAGCGCCCTGTTGAGATGCGCCTTCCTGGCTTTCTCAAGCCCCTCCTTCACGTGATTTATGATTATGAGGCTTGACATCGTGGGTTCAAGTTTATCGTGCTGGCTCTCTGTTATCGGCTGGTTTTCCGCGAAATACTCCGATTTCTCGACCTTCCCTATATCATGATAGTATGCCCCGACCCTCGCCAGGAGGCCGTTCGCGCCTATCGTATCGCAGGCGGCTTCGGCAAGATTGCCGACTATGAGGCTATGATGGTAGGTGCCCGGTGCCTTTAATATCAACTCTTTCAATAACGGATTATTCGGGTCCGCCAATTCAAGGAGTGTGATATTCGTCGTTATCTGCGAGACGGATTCAAAGAGGTGGAGCGTGCCGGTGACGATGGCACCGACGGCAAAACCGTTTACGAGGAACCATATGGAATCCCAGAAGATAACGGGGCCTTCAAGGTTGTTTAATATCCCCAGTCCGATGTCGAAGAAGACATTGGTAGTC
>JAGUXU010000188.1 GCA_020061685.1 Candidatus Omnitrophota bacterium | reverse complement strand
TAAATGGTTTAAGATGGGTTATGCTTCGGCCATCGCGTGGTTTCTGTTCCTTATGATGTTTGCGGTCACTTACGTAAATCTCAGATTGAGAAAGTCTTGGGACTATAGCGCATAAATCATGAATAAACATTTCGAGAACTTCTTTAAAAAGACCGCGTTATATCTCGTACTTGCTTTAATCGGTATAACGATGGTCTTGCCGTTTGTCTGGATGGTTTCTACCTCGCTAAAAGAAGAAGGGTCTGTTTTTACGGTTAAACCCGAGTTTATTCCGAAGCCGGCGGTCTTTAAGAATTACGCAACTGTCTGGAACAGCCTTCCCTTCGGGCGTTTCTTCGGCAATAGTTTGTTTGTCGCCATCTCAATTACGATCGGGCAGGTCCTTACCTCCTCGCTGGCCGCCTATTCATTCGCCAGGCTGGATTTCCCGGGCCGTGATAAACTTTTCCTAGTTTATCTCGGAACTTTAATGATCCCTGCGCACGTTACGATGATACCGATGTTCGCTTTTATCAGAAATTTGGGCTGGATCGATACCTATAAAGCCCTTATCTTACCGGCGATGTTTACAGCTTACGGGACTTTTATGTTACGTCAGTTTTTTTTGACGATTCCAAAAGAATTGGAAGAAGCCGCCCTTATCGACGGTTGCAGCCATTTTGGTATTTACTGGCACATCATCCTTCCTTTGTCAATGCCGGCGCTGGCGACTTTGTCGACATTCACTTTTCTGGGGACTTGGAATGATTTCTTGTGGCCTTTGGTCGTTACTATCTCCAACGATAAGAAGACGCTGCCGGTCGGCCTGGCTACTTTGCAGGGGCAGTACAATACCGATTGGACGATATTGATGGCCGGTTCGGTGATAGTCATTCTTCCGGTCCTGATACTTTTTATTTTGAATCAGAGATTTTTCGTAAAGGGCATCACGATGACGGGCATAAAAGGGTAACTGATTTATTATGCAAAATAAATTGTGCATAAAGAACGGGAAGCTGATATCGCCTAATAAGATAGAAGAAGGCAGGTCGCTTTTCATAGAGGACGGCAGGATTGTCGATATCGCGAAGGACAGCAAAGGGGCCTCTAAGGGATTCAATGTCGTAGACGCGAAAGGGTTGTATGTCTCGCCGGGTTTCATCGACGTTCACGTCCATGGTTTATTTGCGAACCGCATAGATCATATAACAGAAAATGAATTGAGGCAGATGTGCGTCCGGATGGCGAGGGCGGGAGTGACGGCTTTTTTGGCGACGACGGTGACCCTGCCGGACAAAACGTTATTAAATACGGCAAGCGCTATAAAATATTTTATCGCCGATAATCCCGCGACCAACCTTTTAGGGTTACATCTTGAAGGCCCTTATCTTAATCCTTTGTCATGCGGGGCACAGAATCGCAAGTATATACGGGCATTCAAGCCGAACGAGTTAAAGAAGATCATTTCAAATGCCAATGGCCTCATCAGGATGATGACCTTTGCGCCTGAACGCGAGAGAGGAATGGCCCTCCTAAGTTTTTTAATAAAACATAGAGTTGTCCCTTCAATCGGCCATTCTCAGGCGAGTTACGAAGAAGTAGAGGCTGCGGTTAAAAAAGGGCTTAAGCACGTTACTCATCTATTTAATACGATGCCGGCCTTTAGCCACAGAGAACCCGGTCTAATAGGAGCGGCCCTGATGCTCGATAAACTCAGCGTTGATATAATAGCCGACGGTATCCACCTGCACCCGGCGACTGTAAAATTAGTCGTGAAGGCCAAGGGGATAGATAAAGTTATTCTTATATCAGACAGCATTTATACCGGACGAAACAGCATCTTGGGCGGGCTTAAGGTGTATATAAATAAAGGGGAGGCAAGGCTCAGGGACGGCCGTTTGGCCGGCAGCACATTATCCTTAAATCAAGCCGTTAGAAATGCCATGGAATTTGCGGGTATAAATCTGCAGGAGGCGGTTCGCATGGTCACTATAAATCCGGCGCGGCTTTTGGGTATTCAAGCCAAAAAGGGCTCCTTGGCGGCCGGTAAAGACGCCGACGTCGTGATCTTCGATAAAAGGCTTAAAATAAAATCCACTATTATAAAGGGTAAGATATGGAACTGATCATCACCAAGGATTACAAGGAGATGAGCCAGCAGGCGGCCGTCTTGGTTAATGCGCATGTGATCGTCAACCCCAAATTAGTATTAGGGCTGGCGACGGGAAATACGCCTATCGGCATGTATAAAGAATTGATCAGGATGAACAAAAAGGGCATGATCGATTTTACGAACGTAGTTACTTTTAATTTAGATGAGTATTTGGGGTTGGGGCCAAAGGACAAGGAAAGCTATCATTATTTTATGTTTCAGAATCTTTTTAGCGGCATAAATATCAAACGCAGAAACATCAACTTGCTAAACGGGTTAACGAAAGATCCCAATGGCGAATGCGAGCGGTACGAAGAAGCGATACGAAAGGCCGATGGCATCGATCTGCAAATATTGGGTATCGGTCATAACGGCCATATAGGTTTTAATGAGCCAAGCGATGTCTTCCCGACGGCCACGCATGTCGTGGCTTTAAGCGAGGATACGCGGCAGATAAACTCGAAATTTTTTAAAGACAAAAGAAAGATGCCTACCGGGGCGCTGTCCGTAGGTATCGGCACCATCATGAAGGCGAAGGAGATAATCCTGCTGGCGAATACGAAACAGAAGGCCGAGGCGATAACCATGGCGATAGAAGGCCCGGTCCGCCCGCAAGTGCCGGCGTCGGTCCTGCAGCTGCATTCGAAGGCGACGATGATCTTGACTTCCCAGGCCGCAGAGGGACTGGGAAGGATATTCAAGAAGTCGAAGAAATTTTCGCTGCTAGCGCATAAAACCGTTTAATACCAAGAATTTTAAAATAATTATAATGCGACCGCTTAAGATCGATATATCAGGAGTAAGAGGCATAATCGGAGAGACCTTGACGCCGGAGGTAATAATAAATTTCTCCTGCGCCTTTGGTACCTACCTTAATTCCGGAAAGATAGGCGTCAGTTGCGATACGCGCGCCTCGAGCGAGATGGTGAAATCCGGTGTCTGGGCGGGTTTGATATCGACCGGTTGCGAGATAGTCGACTTCGGCGTATGCCCCACCCCCATAGTTCAATATATGACCAAATACTTAGGGCTGAAAGGGGCGGTGGCGGTTACCGCCAGCCACAACGACAGCAAGTGGAATGCGTTGAAATTTATCAAGGCAGACGGAACCTTCCTGAATTTTTATGAAGGAGAGGAGTTACTCGATATATATCATCAGGGGGAATTTTTCAAAGCGTCGTGGGATAAGTTAGGAGGGATCAGCAAATATGATTCCGCCATAAAAATATATATCGATAAACTGTGTAAATATCTTGATGTGGGCAAGATCCGTAGAAAGAAGCTGAAGGTTCTTATAGATAACTGTAACGGTGCCGGCGCAGTTGCGGCCAGATCGCTTTTAGAAAGATTAGGTTGCAAACTGGTGATGATAAATGAGGAGATTACCGGGCTCTTCTCGCACGACCCTGAGCCGAACGTCGCGAATATGGAGCAGGTTGCATCCGTAATCAAGCCGATTAAAGCGGACGTCGGATTTATGCTTGATGCCGATGTTGACAGGATAGGCATAGTAACCGAGAAGGGCAAGCCCCTGAGCGAGGAATACACTTTCGCCCTTTTGGTAGATTACATGCTTTCCAAGAAAAAAGGGACGATTGTCACGAATCTTTCTACTACAAAGATAGTGGATGATTTGGCCGGAAAATATAAAGTTCCTTTAATCAGGACTAAGATAGGAACTGCTTATGTTATAGAGCAGTTGATTAACGAAAGAGGAGTGATAGCCGGAGAGGGGAGCGGAGGGGTATGCGCCGCCGATTTTCAATATGCATTTGACGGATTTTTATCGATGGGATTGATCTTGCAGATGTTGGCCGAAAAAAAGAAGAAAATTTCCGAATTGGCGGAGTCCCTCCCCAAATATTTTATGGCGAAAAAGAAAATTGAGTGTCCACCCGAAGTCGTATACTCGGTAATTGAGAAGGTAAAAGAATTTTACAGGAAAGACAACGTTGATCTGACAGACGGTATCAAGATAGAGTGGAAAGATAGCTGGCTGCACATCAGGGCTTCCAATACCGAGCCGCTCATCCGCGTTATTGCTGAAAGCTCCTCAAAGGAGAAAGCCGATGAGTTATGCGAGAAAGCAGTCGATAAGATAAAGGCTGCTATGTAGAAATGGAGAAGATGTTGAATAAAGGAAGGTCTTTAAAGATAGGAGTTTCCGGAGTAAGGGGCACCGTAGGGGACACACTGACGCCTCAACTTCTGGCTTTCTTTGCCGAGGCATTCGGCTCTTACGTGGGGCGAGGCAAGGTCCTCGTCGGGACGGATACCCGGACATCAAAGGATATGGGGAAATACGCCGTCTTCTCCGGTCTTTTATCTTCAGGGTGCGAACCGGTGGATTTGGGCGTATGCCCGGTACCCGCATTATTGATCAGGACCAAGCATTCCGGCGCGGCCGGAGGGATCGCTATTACCGCAAGCCATAATCCGGCCCAATGGAACGCCCTGAAATTTGTCAATAGAAACGGCCTTTTCTTAAATGCCAATCAGGCGGAGGAGCTTTTAGACGTTTACCATCAGGGCGAATTTTATAAATGCGCCAATTCGGAAATGAAGAAGATAAAAAGCGATAGCGGTGCCGTAGCGTATCATTTGGATAAGATATTGAGCTATATAGATGTTGATGCGATACGCCGCAGGAAGTTTAAGGTGGCCATAGATTGTTGTAACGGTGCGGGTTCGATTGCCGCACCGCTTATGTTGAAAAAACTCGGTTGCACCGTAATACCGATAAATACCGAGCCGAACGGATTTTTCCCTCACGACCCCGAGCCCATACCCGAAAATATTTCCCAGATACGCTCACTGGTAAAAAGAAAGAAAGCGGATATAGGGTTTGTTCAGGATGTCGACGCCGACCGCTTGGCTATAGTGGATGAACGCGGCAGGCCCATAGGAGAAGATTATACTTTGGTCTTGGCTGTTGACTACATGTTAAGCAAAAAACAAGGCAGCGTGGTAACTAATCTTTCGACGACACGGGCGGTAGACGACATTGCCTCAAAATACGGCTGCGAGGTTATTAAAACAAAGATCGGGGAGATAAATGTCGTCGAGAAAATAATAAGCGAAAAAGCGGTCGTAGGAGGGGAAGGTAACGGCGGCGTAATTGTTCCCGCGATCCATCCCTGCAGGGACAGTTTTGCCGGGATGGGCGTTATCTTGGAGCATATGGCGAAGTCAAATTTAAGCTTTTCCGGTATAGTCGGCAGGCTTCCTCATTATCATATGATCAAAGGTAAAATATATTGCGAGACCGCGAAAGCCCATCTTATCGTAAAAAAGTTGCAACGTCTCCACAGCAAGGCTATACTTTTAGACGGCCTGAAGGTGGAGAATAAGGACCACTGGGTCCTTATTCGCCCCTCGAATACGGAGCCGATAATCCGCATCGTAATTGAGGCTTCCACCAAAAGACTTGCCGAACAAGTCTATAGGCAAAGCCTAAAGGACATCGTCTCGTTATTAAAGAAATAGGATTATCTCTACGAGGCCATTACGCAGATTTTGTGAAAGGAGGTCGAGAAAATAAATTATGCCCCGCTCATAAACAGTATATTTTTTTTTGATCGTTTCCTAAAACCTTTTAGTAAATTGCGATGAAGATCGATAAAAGAGGAGGAGAGATGAAAGTTCCATTTTACGGACACCAGAGGCAGTATCAGAGTATCAAGAATGAGATTGATGCCAAGATGCAGGAAGTTATTATGAGCGGCCAATACGTACAGGGCCCCATGCTTAAAAAATTTGAGGAAGAACTCGCCGCGTATACAGGCGCGAAGTACGCCATTGGCGTTGC
The DNA here is from genome assembly GCA_020061685.1 of Candidatus Omnitrophota bacterium. Taxonomy (GTDB): domain Bacteria; phylum Omnitrophota; class Gorgyraeia; order Pluralincolimonadales; family Pluralincolimonadaceae; genus JAGUXU01. Next base: position 1,730 of record JAGUXU010000188.1, on the reverse strand, counting down.
CAACGGAACCGATGCCCTTTGGCTTACTTTTATGGCACTGGGGCTGGGCGAAGGCGATGAGATGATCACTACCACGAATACCTTTTTTGCTACTGCGGAAGCGATGTGGATAGCCGGTTGCACAGCAGTGCTGGTCGATTGTGATTCAAATACCAGATGCATCGATCCGCAGGCGGTCAGGAAAGCAATTAGCAAGCGTACCAAAGCGATCGTGCCGGTCCACCTGTATGGACAGTGCGCTCCGATGCGCGAAATTCGCAAGATAGCCGATGAATACGGCCTGTTTGTGATTGAGGACAATGCTCAAGCAATCGGCGCTCGTGGCGACGATTTCAAGATAGGCGAACTCTCCGACGCTGTTACCTCAAGTTTCATCATACAGAAGAACCTCGGCACTTTCGGCGACGGAGGCGCGGTCTGGACTAATCACCAGTACATCAACGATAAAATCCGCAAACTGCGTAATCATGGCTCCAGCAAGAGGGATATGCACAGTTTTGGTTTTAACAGCCGTCTGGATGATTTACATGCCGGCATCTTGAGTGCGAAACTCAAGCATATCAGCGAATGGAGCAATAGGCGTATCGCGATCGCCAAGAAATATGCTGAAGGCCTGAAGGGTTGCGATTTCCTGGATCTGCCGTATGCTCGCAAGGGTTATTACCATGTTTTCCACTTATATGAAATCGAGACGAAGAATCCGGCGGATCGCAATAAGTTGTTGGACTATCTGGTCAAGAACGAGATCGACGCCAAGACCCACTATTCCATTGCTATTCATCAACAGGAAGGTTTTCCGTGGGGCAAGGAAGCGCGATTAGCCGGTTCGTTGGTTAATGCGGAAAAGAACGCGGCTTCCTGTATTTCGCTTCCGATGTTTCCGGAATTGACGGATGAGGAAGTTGATTATGTCATCAAAGTCGTCTGCGACTGGCCCAAACATAAATAAAGAGGAACTTATGAATAGTCCGCAAAAAACTTATACCGTGGCGGTTGCAGGATTAGGCAAACGCGGCATGCATCATGCCGATGCGGTCTTTAAGAACCCGCGCCTTAAACTGGTGGGCTTGTGCGATATCGATACGGCCCGCCTGGATGCCGCCAAACAGAAATTCGGCGTAGAGTATTTAAATACGGATGTGGTTCGGCTCCTGAAGGTCGCCAAGCCGGATATTTTCATATTCTGCACGCTGCCGCAGATCCGGTTACCGCTTATAAAAGCGGGAGTGGAGGCAGGCGTTAAACTCATCGCCTATGAAAAGCCTATTGCCATGTCCATGAATGAAGCATTAGATATGTACAAACTGTTGCGCAAAGCGGATGTGAAGACAGTAATCAGTCACCAGCACCGTTATGGCGAGCATTACCAAAAAGTCAAAGAAATTATCGCCAGCGGCATAATAGGACGCGTGCACACTGTTTATGGAACCTCTATTGGCTGGATGATGCATATGATGACACATATGATCGAATATGCCAGTTGGTACAACGACTATGCCGATCCCATATGGGTTGTTGGTCAGGCTGACGGGAAAGAAAAATTTGCCGACGTACATGCCTCTCCCGACTATATTACTGCGTTGGTGCAATTTGCCAACGGCGTGCGCGGGATCATCGAATGCGGTAATCTGGCGCCAGATGTCCCGGAGGTAGATTCGATGTGGCATAAGTGCCGCATCGGGGCCCAAGGCACCAAGGGCTTTGCCGAGGTCTTGACCGGGAAAGAGGGC
>JAGUXU010000090.1 GCA_020061685.1 Candidatus Omnitrophota bacterium | reverse complement strand
GGCCTATTCCTCGATAAGCGCCTTTATCTGCGGCAGCATGCGCTGCGCCTCTTCTTCTCCGCGTTTGATCAGGGCCTCGACTTTATACAGCTCAAACCAGTTTACGGTCGGGATTATCGGGTGCAGGACGCAATCCGCCTCCCGCGATGAGGCCTCGGCGAGGACGTACTGCATGGAAAGAGAGGAAGTCATCAGGACATCCAGGAAGTTCGGGGTGAACGTCCTGCGCGTCCATCTCCTGAACTTAAAGAGCGCCCGCGCGAAGACCGAACGTTCCGCCATCCTGAGCTCCTCTTTCCTGCGCCTCTCCTCAAACTCCTGGAACGGCTTTAACATCTCGTCCGGGCTCGGAAGGCAGTTGACCGCGATTATCTTTTTCGCCCCGAGTCTGGACAGAATATCTATCGGGACGGGGTCAAGCGTCCCGCCGTCTATCAAAAAATCATCGCCTTTCCTGTACGGCTTGACTATCGCCGGGATAGAGCATGATGCCCTGAGCGCGTCGACCAGCCTTCCCTCGTCTATGACGACCAACTGCCGTGAACGCAATGTGCTTGAAATTATCTTGATCGGGATATGCGTGTCATGAAAGGTCTTCCTGCCGAGGTACTCCCTGAAGAACCTCGTGAGGTTCCTGCCGTTGATAAACCCTAATAACGGGAACAAGGAGAAATCCGCCAGACTCAAGAGCATCCTCTTGCTCCTGAACCTGAGCGCGATCTTCTCCAGTTCCGCCGCGTCCAGGCCTGAGGCCCAAAACGCCCCCACCACGGCCCCTATGGACGTGCCGGCGATAAAATCTATCGGGATCTTCTCCCTCTCGAGCACTTTTATCACGCCGACGTGAGCCAGCCCCAGCGCCGCGCCGGAACTCAGCGCCAATCCCACGAGGATCTTGCCGATGTCCCTGGCTATCCTGCGCACCGTCCTTGAATAAAAACTATCCGGCACCGCCAATACAGGCGGAAGCCCCATAGACATTATCCCGCCTAAGAGGCCGAGGTCAGGAAGGGTCGCGTAAGGTTTATGGCCTAACGTCTTGACACGCTCCTCGTATGCCTTCTCGGCGACAAATTCGTTCATTATCACCTTAAGGCGCGGCCCAAAATCCTTTATGCCCTTGCTTAATTCGTCTATCAGCCTGCCCGTCGCCTTCAGGTTATGTTCGTCGCAATCCGTCACAAGATGGATCAGGTCCGACTGGGCGAGGACCGCGTACATGGACTTGTCTATCACGATCGGCAGGTCCACGACGATATAATTAAACTCCGCCGCCAGATAACTTAAAAGCGGCCCTAATTGAGTAAGCGCGGACGGCTCTTCGCTGTCATAGGCAACGTTCAGGAGGCAGATGCCGCTCGATTCGAGGTCCACGATGAGCGGCCTGATTTTCTCATGGTCAAAGGTCAGCGTCTTTAGATCCACAGGGAGCGGCATTTTATCGGCCCGCAGCATCGAGGCGCATTCTTCGCCTGTCCTGCTCATATCAAGGAGGATGACCCTTTTGCGCGTCTCATAAGCGAGCGCGATGGCGAGATTGACCGCGTACATCGTGCGGCCGGCCTTCTTTGCCAGGCCGAATACGGAGATTATAGTGGACTCAAATACCGATTTGGGCTCCGCGTCTTTTTTCTTGAGGCGGCGCGATAACGACTGGCTTAATTTAATGGCTAGTTGGGGGATCTCTTTCAGGAGGACGCTAAAATTCGCCTTGTCGATCCTTAAGATGAGGGCGTCATTTATGATGCGGACCGACGCGGAATGCGGCTCGTTGGTCAGGAGCGATATTATGCCGACGTAATCGCCGCGATGCAGGTTGATCAGGGTCCGCTCGCTGCCGGAGGGGGTCTTTACGAACACCCTTACCCTGCCGGTTATTATGCAATAAAACGAGCTGGGCGGGTCTCCCTCGCGGTATAAGATATGGTCTTTTCTGTATTCGGCTATATAGGACTTCTCCTCTATGAGCTTGCGCGCCGCGGCGGATAAGTCCGCGAAGAGGGGTATCTTTCTTATTATAGCCGCCTTATTTAAACTAATATTGGAAGGGTCCATTACCTGATATTATATTAGGTTAAAATCAAAATAGCAAGCCCCTCACCCCGCCCTCTCCCCAACGGGGAGCGGATCAAGATGAGGGGACAAAAAAAGGCCAGCGGCTTTGAAACTTACTTACTGCTGCTTGTAGCGTTTTCTGCTTGTTTCTTTTCGTACTTCAGCCGCTGGCAATCTTTGGCACTTCGACCGATTAGGGAGGCAACCTACGCCTTCGACCTTTTCTCCGGTTTCGGTAACCCAGCTGCCTTGCCGTGCCACCTGGAATGGCCTCGGTTTAGGCCTGCGGTTTTGTGTCCCGCCCTTTCGGTCCGGAATGGGATCCCGATATTCTCGGGAGCGGTTTACCCTTTTCGGTCAATTAAAGTATGCCATATCCCGGGGAAAAATCAAGGGGTAATCGTAAATCTCAGGCGTATCCCAGCATCTTCAGGGCCTGCGGGTCCTTGCGCCAATTCTCGTAGACCTTGACCCACAACTCAAGATAAACGCGTTTCTTCAGAAGATCCTCTATCTCTTTCCTTGCCGCCTCTCCTATGGCCTTCAACATCTGCCCCTTATGGCCCACGATTATCTTTTTTTGCGAATGCCTCTCTACGAATATGATGGCCCTGACATATATCAGTTTTTTCTTCGGCCGCTCCTTGAATTCCTCTACCAATACAGCGAGCGAATGCGGGATCTCCTCCCGCGTCAGTTCAAGCGCCTTTCCGCGGACGACCTCGCCCGCCATAAAGCGTTCCGTCCTGTCGGTATACTGCTCGTCCGGAAAATACTTCGGGCCTTCCGGCAGGTACTCGACCGTTTTCTTAAGGAGGACGTCCATATTGTCTCCCTTCGTGGCGGATGCCGGGATTATCTCCCTGAAATCATAAAGCCGGGCGGCCTCCTCTATCATCGGCAGGGCGAGGGACTTGCTTACTTTATCCACTTTGTTTATGAGAGCTATGGCGGGCTTCTTCGCCTCTTTCAAGAGGCCGGATATAAGCCGGTCCTCCTGCGTTACGCCTTTCGTCACATCGAGGACGAAGACGATGAGGTCGACCTCCAGCAGGGAATCTTTGGCTGCCTGCGTGATCTGTTTGCCGAGCAGGTTCGCCGGTTTATGGATCCCCGGCGTGTCCACGAAGATGACCTGCGCGTCGGGGCGCGTCAATATGCCGCGGATCTTATCGCGCGTGGTCTCCGGCTTTTCCGTGACTACCGCGACCTTCTCTCCGACGAGGTGATTGAGTATCGTGGACTTGCCGACGTTCGGCCTTCCGATTATCGCGACAAACCCGGACCTGAATTTCTTATCTATCGGCATATCAATATAGTTTCCCGGCTTTTAAGTCGTCAAGCCAGCGCCTCTCAAACTCGGCGATGGTGATGTTCAGTTTGTTTTTCATAACCGCATCCAAAGATTCGCCTTTGCCGAGCTCCGCCAATACCTCGCGGACCCTGTATTTGTTATACCTCTTCATCAGGTAGTTGGCCAGGGTGTAAGCCTCCAGGTAGGCGAGATAACGCCGGGTGGCGTCCTCATTATTAACATCTATAAAGACCGCGTCAAGGTCTTTTAAGGGTATCAATAAATTCGAGTTTACGGCCGACTTTAATACGGACATGTCTTTGCGTACGTAGCGGGCGCCCTCGTATTCGGCCAGTCCTTCGTCGAGCCACCTCGGCGCTTTCCTCTCGGATATGTCGTTGACGAGCAGGTGCGTATATTCGTGGTATATTATCGCGCGTATCTCGTCGGTGCTAAAATCAGCCCCTATGAAGGGCAGGCGTATCTTTCCGTCATAGATACCGCCGGCGCCCTTGACCCACAGGCCGTCTCCTATATACTCGAAATCCTTCTTTTCGTATACCAGGACCGTTATCTTGTATTGCGGCCGGTAATCGAAGTCCTGCCCCAACAACCTGTACGCCTCCTGGAGATAATAGCGCACGTTGTAGCTTAACCTCGTCCCTTCCTTGGAATATCTTATATCGAACTGGTCCATCCCGGCGGAGCGGTATTCTTTTTCGATGGTCCTTTCCTTTTCAAGTTTGGCGATCCTCTTCTTCAGTTCGTCGGCGTATTTAAAATCCGGGTCTAGTTTAAGGACCTTCTCCCAATGCGCCTTTGCCTCATCCATTTTCTGGGAGAGATATTTTATATCGCCCAACAGGAACAGCGCCGGGACATTATCGGGGTCGTATCTTATGGCGGAGGCGAAATAGTTCTCGGCGTAGGCGAAATTACGTTTCAGGTATTCGTCCTCGCCCTTCCGGTAGTAGGCGACCGATAGGTTCTTCTTTACGGTATTATTGCTCGGGTTTAATTTATACGCCTGCTGGAAATAAGATAAGGCGGCGTCAACCGCGTCGTCATTTAGCGCCTTGACTCCCATCTCGTTATACATGGAGGCGCCGAGCGGGTCCTCCTTCACGGCAAAACAGGGAGGGACGACCGAGAGCGCCGTGACCAGAACTATAAAGTTGAGTAATTTTCTTTTCATGTTATAATTAGTATACCCTACAACAAAACCTATGTCCAGAAAATGAGCGATAAATCTTTTACTAAACTCGTGAAGGTAATGGAGAAACTCCGTTCCAAAGGCGGCTGCCCGTGGGACAGGGCGCAGACGCACTCTTCGCTTAAGAAACACCTTATAGAGGAGGCATACGAGGTCTGCGAGGCGATAGACTCCAGAGACCCGGAGCGGCTGAAGGACGAGCTGGGAGATTTTTTATTCCAGGTCGTATTCCATGCGCAGGTCGCCAAAGAGCGCGGTGCTTTTGATATCAAGGACGTGATAAAGGCCTCCTATGAAAAGATGCTCCGCCGCCATCCGCACGTCTTCGGAAGGCATAAGGC
>JAGUXU010000106.1 GCA_020061685.1 Candidatus Omnitrophota bacterium | reverse complement strand
GGGACCGGCGGGACCGGATACGGGATATTGAAGACGGCCAAGTATCCGCAGGAGGCATGGGAGGTATTAAAGGCGTTAAGCGGTGATGAAGGGCAGATCATGCTCGCGGAATCGGGATTGGCGCAGCCCGCGAACAAGAAGATCGCGGAAGGCGAGCATTTCGCGGGCAGCAAGCAGCCCCCGCTTAACAAGAAGTTATTGAACGAGGCGGTCAAGTATACGGTCTATGACCCGTTTCACGCGAAATGGCGCGAGGCACGGGACCTTTATATCTATCCCGAATTTGACCTGATGTTCAACGGCTTAAAATCGGTCAAGGACGCGGTCAACAAGGTGGTTCCGGAAGTGAACAAACTACTACGACAAGAGGAAAAATGAAATTTCAGACAGACTATGGTTATTTCACCGACGACGGTAAAGAATATGTGATCACTAGGCCCGATACACCTAAGCCATGGGTCAATGTCATCTCAAACGGCTCGTATTCACTTGTCATATCGCAGACGGGCTCGGGGTTCTCATGGTGGGAGAACTCCAACCTCGCCCGCCTTACGAGGTGGGAACAGGACCTCGTAAAGGACGAGTGGGGAAAATATATCTATATCAAGGATAAGGATTCGGGCGAGCACTGGTCGGTTACCTGGAAACCGACCTGCCCGGATTTTGAGTCGTATGAATGCAGGCACGGCATGGGCTATTCGACCCTCTCGAATAGATACAAAGGGATAAACTCTTCGCTCACGGTCTTTGTCCCGAGGGACGAGGACCTCGAGGTCTGGAGGCTTACCCTGAAGAACGAGTCGGATACCGCCAGGTCGTTGTCATTGTTCACCTATTTTGAATGGCTCCTGGGAAACAAGGACGACAGCCACCGCGAGTTCCACAAGACCTTTATCGGGACCTCGTACGAGAAGGGATTACACGCCCTTTACGGCAAGAAGAGAAAGCAGCTTATGCTTCCCGGTTCGGTGATCGGAGAGTGGCCGTGCGAGGCGTTCTTCGCCTCCTCTGTTGAACCCGAATTCCACGAAGGCGATAAAGAGAATTTCATAGGGATGTACCGGACCTTAGCCGATCCCGCCGCGATAGAGAAGGGCATGCTTACGAACACGACCGGCAGATGGAACGATCCGATAGCGAGCCTGCATGTCGATGTCGATCTGGATCCCGGCCAGTCAAAGGAAGTCATCTTCCTCTTGGGATTAAGCCGGGGCAAGGCAAAGGACGCGCCGGTAATAAAGAAGTATTTTGAGGCCAAGAACGTCGACACGGCGCTGGCAGAGGTCAGGAAATTCTGGAACGATATCGTCTCCGGGCTTATAGTCAAGACGCCGGATGACGCATTGAATATAATGACCAATACCTGGCTTAAATATCAGGCGATATCCGGCAGGATCTGGGGCAGGTGCGCCTATTATCAGTCGAGCGGCGCGTACGGGTTCAGGGACCAGCTGCAGGACAGCCAGATATTCCTGCCGTTGAATACGGCGCTTACCAAAAAGCAGATATTATTGCACGCCGCGCACCAATTTAAGGACGGCACGGTCTATCATTGGTGGCATACGCTGGCCGAGTGGGGGCCGCGGACGGGTAAAGTCGACGATCTATTATGGCTTGTCTTTACGACCTTAAGCTATATAGAGGAGACGGCGGATTTCGGGATATTGAAAGAGAAAGTAAGGTTCGTCAACGGCGGAAGCGCCACGCTTCTCGAGCACTGCGAGCGTTCGATAAAGAAAGTATTGTCGAGGTTCTCGAAGAGGGGGTTGCCCCTGATAGGCGAGGGAGACTGGAATGACGGCATGAACTTCGTCGGCGTGAAGATGAAGGGCGAGTCGGTCTGGATGGCGCATTTCTTCGCCGATATACTCAAGAGGTGGTCGCAGGAAGTCCTCTCGAGCAAAAAGGTCAACAGGAAGTCCGGCGCGAAAAAATACCTCAGGAAGTTCGAGGAGATCAAGGCGGCGGTCAACAAATACGCCTGGGACGGCGAGTGGTACTGGAGGGCGACCTGCGATGACGGCACTCTTGTCGGCAGTTCAAAGAATAAAGAGGGCAGGATATTCCTTAACGCGCAGATATGGGCGGTGATCGCAGGGACAGGCACCGAGGAACGCATAAAGAAAGCGATGGATTCCTGCAAGAAATATATCTACAGGGATTACGGCGCTATCCTGCTTTATCCCGCATTCTCCGAGCCCAACGATAAGATAGGGTATATCAGCCGTTACGCGGCAGGCGTCAGGGAGAACGGCGGCGTCTACACGCACGCGGCGACCTGGGCCGTGATAGCCGAGTGCCTGCGCAAGAACGCGGACCTCGCCTACGAGCTCTACAGCAAGATATGCCCGCCCAACAGGAGCAAAGATATTGACCATTATAAAGCCGAGCCCTACGTCACCCCGGGCAATTCCGACGGGCCGGACTCTCCGAATTACGGACGGGGCAGCTGGACGTGGTACACGGGTTCAGCGGCGTGGTTATGCAGAGTGGCGACGAACTGGATACTGGGCATACGCCCTGTCCTGAAGGGCCTTTTGATAGACCCCTGCATACCCTCGGAGTGGGATGGTTTTGAGGTGACGAGAAGATTCAGGGGCGCTACCTATAAGATAATAGTGTCCAATACGGCCCACGTCTCCTGCGGCGTAAAAGAGATCACTCTCGACGGCAGGAAGTTAAATGATAATATAGTGCCGCCCCTTAAGGACAATAAGATCCATCTTGTAGAGGTAATTCTTGGGTGAAAGTAGGCCTGACCTTCGATTTGAAGCCCAAAGACAGTCCGGGCGATCTTTTAGCCGAGCATGACACCGAAGAGACGATATCTTTAATAGAGGGCGCGTTAGCCGGGCACGGCCATAGGGTCGTGCGCATAGGTCCGGCAAGGGGCCTGCTTAAAAAGTTGCGCGCCCTAAAATGCGATATCGTATTCAATATAGCCGAAGGATTATCGGGAAGGAACCGGGAATCGGAAGTCCCCGTCATCCTCGAGGCCTTAGGTATCCCCTACGTAGGTTCAGACGCTTTGACGCTTTCCATCTCACTGGATAAGGTGATCTCAAAGAAGATATTCTCCTATCATAATATCCCTACACCGTCTTATTTTGAGTGCGGTGATAAAAATAACATCGTAATGCCTAAAGGGTTTACCTTTCCGCTGATCGTAAAACCCCGGTATGAGGGCTCCGCCAAGGGCATCGGGCCCGATTCAAGAGTGGAAAACCCGGGGGCACTCAAGAAAAAAGTAAAGCGTATAATCGAGGACTACGGACAACCCGCGCTTGTGGAGGAGTTCATAAGCGGCTGGGAGTTCACCGGCGGCATAATCGGGAACGACAAGCCCGAAGCGCTTCCGGTCGTGCAGCGGCACGTGGAGTCGGATACGGGCTTAAGCAGCCATATATTTGAGAAAGCGGGAATGGACAAGGATAAATTAAGATACAGGGAATTCCTCGAGATAGAGCCCGAATTGGAATCCCGGATCGGGGACTACGCCCTTGCCGCGTTCCGCGGCCTTGATTGCCGCGATTTCGCGAGGATGGATTTTCGCGTAAGCGAACCTCATTCGACGCGCAAGAAGCCGGGGATATATCTTTTGGAGATAAACCCGTTGCCGTCCCTGGCGAAGGACGATTATTTCGCGATGACGGCCGAGTTACTGGGGACCACTTATGATGCGATGATAAATAAGATCCTGGATGCCGCCGTTGAAAGATACAAAAACCGATGAAAGACGCGTATTCATATCCTAAGTATTGCGACGTAGCCTATAACTGGGACAGGAAACCCGAGTGCGATTTCATCGAGGAGTGCATAAAACGGTATTCCGGAGTCAAGGCAGGTTCCATACTTGATATCGCCTGCGGTACCGGAATACATCTGAGGGAATTGGCGAGGCGCGGCTACGATGTCATGGGCCTGGATAGCTCGGAAGAGATGTCTGCCTTCGTCGTACAAAAAGCAGAAGCCGAGGGCCTGAAAGTAAAATGCATCCGAACGGGCATGGAGAAGTTCAGGCTGGACCGTAAGTTTGGCTGCGCCATCTGCTTACTTGATTCATTCAGATATCTCCTGACGGACGGCGCAATAATTTCACACCTTAAATCTGTCGCTTCCGCTCTCGAGGAAGACGGCCTGTACATCTTGGATCTCTGGATGCCGGGAGGCGTCCCGCCCAAGGGCGGGAGGATAACCGAGTGGGAGGATATCTCATGGACACAGCAGGAGAAGGATATCCGGGTAGAGGCGAAATACGTTCAGCATCCCGAGACATTCGACGAAAAAGAGAAGACGTTCGAGGACGAGCTGATCCTTAAGGTAAAGAGCCCCGATCTCAATTCCACTATAAGGTCGCGCGTGAAGACAAGGGCCTTATTTTACGAAGGGTTCAAGGACCTCATCGCCGGTTCCGGCTTTTTCGATCTTGCGGGCAGATTTTATAATTTTGACTTTGGCCTGAAAGAGGGCTATAATATTAAACCGATAAGGACTAATATAATCTTAAAAAGAAAAAGGGGGTAGATAAGATGCAAAACGGCGTATTCAAATACGGAATGATACCCGTCATATTGATCGGCATGATTTATATGGTAGGTTGCGCGGGAATAGAGCCGCCTACGCCGAAGGAGATCTTAAGTCATCCTCTTGGGACATCGATGTTGCGGGCGGGCCTGACAAAGGATAAGATATTAGCCCAATGGGGCGACCCCGATCTAAAGGAATTTGACAACACGGGCAAGTGGGGAAATGCAAAGGAGAAGTGGACTTATTACGCCAGATACGGCGAGATTCCCGTAAACGCGGGGTATCTCTCAAAGACGCAGTATCTTTATTTTGACGGGAACTATTTAGTCAAATTTACCGAATAACATGACCGGAATGTTTAATTGTTGTGTCCAATGCCAGGAATTCTGGACCTGCGTAAAGCGGGCGGAGAACCTGCATAAAGACCGGCCGGTCCTCTGCTGCGATTCCTGCAGGAACTACGCCTTATGCAAGATAGTGGCGGAGAAACTTAAAGACGACCCTCAAAGCCTTACTCGGTGACCCCCGTAAAAGTAAAATCCTTGATCAATATCGCCGGTACGACATAAGAGCCGATCTCCTGCGCGGGATCGCTTATCAGTTTCCTCTCCTTCGAGATGCCCTTGATGTTCGAGAAGGCCCTCAGGAT
>JAGUXU010000139.1 GCA_020061685.1 Candidatus Omnitrophota bacterium | reverse complement strand
GTCATCCTTAAAACGCTTGAGCGAGCCTATCTTGCCCTCATATACCTTATCCTTGCCCCTCATTAAACGGCAGTTCGCGTTCCTTGTTATCTTGCCCTTTACGACAAAACTTCCGGCGATGGTGCCGGCCTTGGTCACCTTGAATACCTGCCGGACCTCGGCGCGGCCCAAGAAGATCTCTTCTATGCGCGGCTCAAGAAGTCCCTCCATCGCGCTCCTTACGTCGGCTATCGCCTCATATATTATCCTGTATAACCTGACGTCCACATTCTCTAATTTGGCCTTCTCCTCGGCCTCGGGAGTGAGCTCTACATGGAAGCCGATTATGATGGCGTTTGACGCGACAGCCAACATCACGTCCGAATCGTTTATGCTGGTGGCGCCCGAATGGACTATATCCAATTTTATATCCTGCGTCTCAAGCCCCTTTAGCGACGAGACCAACGCTTCGACCGAGCCCTGCACATCGCCCTTTACGATGAGCTTCAGGTCCTTGGCCTTTCCTTCCTTGACCTGCTGGGAAAGGTCCTCGAGCGTGATCCTCTTGATGGGCTGCATCTGGACGGCCTTCGCCTCCTGCTGGCGCCGCGCCACGATATCCTTGGCTAACTTCTCGTCGGTGATCACAAAAAACTGGTCGCCGGCCTGCGGGACGCCGTCAAGGCCCAATATCTCGACAGGCTTTGAGGGAAGCGCCTCGTTTATCCTGTGGCCGAGGTCGTTTACCATCGCCCTTACTTTACCGATATGCGGGCCGGCTATGACTATATCGCCCGGCCTTAGGGTCCCGCTCTGCACAAGGACCGTCGCGATAGGGCCGCCACCTTTGGATAGTTTTCCTTCTATGACGACACCTTTGGCGGTTCTCGTCGGGTCCGCTTTAAGTTCAAGCAGTTCCGCCTCGAGCAATAACATCTCCAGCAATTCATCTATGCCTTTTCCGGTCTTCGCGGAAACGCTGACGGTTATCGTCTTGCCGCCCCAATCCTCGGGCATCAGGCCCGCCTGCAAGAGCTGTTTCTTTACCTTGTCCGGATCGGCATCCGGTTTATCTATCTTGTTGAGCGCGACGACTATCGGCACGTCTGCCGCGCGCGCGTGGTCAATGGCTTCCAAGGTCTGCGGCATGACGCCGTCATCCGCCGCGACAACCAGAATTACCATGTCAGTCGCCTTAGCGCCGCGGGCCCTCATCGCGGTAAACGCCTCGTGGCCCGGAGTATCCAAAAATGTCACGTGCCCTTTTCCTATCGCGACCTCATAGGCGCCTATATGCTGGGTGATGCCGCCGGACTCCTTTTCGGTAAGGCTGCTCTTCCTGATAGCGTCCAATAAGGAGGTCTTTCCGTGGTCGACGTGCCCCATTAGGGTGACGACCGGAGCGCGTGCGACGAGCTTCGTCTTGTCCTCAATCTCAAGGGATTTTAACATCTCTTCTTCTGGTGTCGGCGGGCGTTCCAGCTCGTAGCCGTAATCAGCGGCGATAATATTGGCGACATCGAGGTCCAGCGCCTGATTTATCGTCGCCATTATCTTGCGTTTCATTAATTTTACTATTATATCGTTCGGTTTGGCGTTTAACTTCACCGCCAGGTCCTTGACCATTATCGGTATCTTGACGGTCAATTTGACCGGTTCTTTCTTTTCCTGGACGGCGGGAGCGACAGGAGCAGGCGCGGGAGGCGTAACGGGTGCAACCGGAACTGCCGGTTTAGGCGCGGGGGCTTCTTTCTTTACCTCCGGCGGTTTTGGCACCGGCTTTACCTCGACTACAGGTTTGACCTCGACAGGAGCGACCGGCTCCTTGACCTTCGCCTTTTTTACCGCTACACGCTTAGGTTTTTCCGCCGGCGCGGCCTTGGCCTTCGGCTTCGGTTTTACCTTCGCGGGTTTTTTATCTTTCTTTGTAACTTTTTTGGTTTTTTTAATCATTTCTTTTTAAGTAGCTCTTTTGCGCCCTTCAGTACTTTTTCGGCTGTCTTCTCGCCGATGCCTTTTATCCTTGTCAACTCCTCCACGGAAGACGAGGCAATCGCCTCAACGCTGTCGAGTTTCGCCCCTTCCAGTAATTCCTTCGTCTTCGGCCCTATGCCCGGTATCGAGGAGATATCTGTTTCTTTCTGTTTTGCCTTCTCTTTTTTCGCCTTCGGCTCTTCCTTGGCAGCGGTCTTCTCTTCTTCGGCTTTTGGTAACGCGGCCTCGGCCAACGCTGCCTTGGACTTGATATCTATATCCCAGCCCGTCAATTTCGCCGCGAGCCGGACGTTCTGGCCTTTCTTCCCTATGGCGAGGCTTAACTGATCGTCATCGACGGTAACCAGCGCCTTCTTCGTTTCTTTATCCAATTTTACCTCGGATATCTTCGCCGGATTGAGCGCCGCGATTATGTACTCTTTGATGTCGTTGTTCCATCTTACGATGTCTATCTTCTCGCCCTGTAATTCCTTTACTATATTCTTAACGCGCGAGCCCCTCATCCCTACACACGCGCCGACGCAATCCACCTTCTCGTCCTTGGAGTATACGGCGATCTTGGTCCTGTCGCCCGCCTCTCTTGAGATGGACTTGGTCTCTACTATGCCTTCGTATATCTCCGGTATCTCCAGCTCAAATAATTTCTTGACGAGGCCGGGGTTGCTCCTTGAGAGGACTATCTGCGGGCCCTTCCCGGTCTTGCGCACCTCAAGGACGAACGCCTTTATCCTGTCTCCCTGCCTGAAATTCTCTTTCTGCGACTGCTCGCCTTTCGGGATAAAGCCCTCTGTCTTGCCGAGGTCCACGATGATATTCCCCTTCTCAAACCTGTAGACCGTCCCCGTTATCACGCTTCCTATGCGGGCCTGGTAATCTGTGAATATCACGTCGCGCTCCGCCTCGCGGATCTTCTGTATTATTATCTGCTTGGCGGTCTGGGCGGCGATGCGCCCGAAATCCCCGGATGGCATCTCTTTGCCGCCGGAAAAGACCTTTATCTCGCCGGTCTGCCTGTCTATCTTTACCGAGACATCCTCTGTCTTGGGGCCGAGCGTCTTCTTGGCCGCGCTCAAAAGCGCCGATTCCACCGCCTCCATAAGGATCTCACGGTTTATGCCTTTTTCTCTCTCTAAGTGGTCTAAGACTGTCAATAGTTCGCCGTTCATGATCTCACCTTTTCCTAAAATTTAACGTAAAGCTTCGCCTTCGCTATCATCGGGCGGGGTATTATTATCTCTCCCCCCGCAGGCGTCTCCATCTCTATCTTATCCTCGTTTACCCATTTTAACTTGCCCGAATGTTCTCTTGTCCCGGCCAGCGGGCCGTATGTATATACCTCTACCTCCTTGCCTATCGCCCTCTCGAAATCGCCGGTGGTGACGAGGCGCCTGTCCAGGCCCGGGGACTGGACTTCCAGCGTATAATGTTCCTCTATGACGTTTGCCTCATCAAGGATATTCCCTATCTTACGGCTTAAATTCCCGCAGTCGCCTATGCTTATGCCGCTGCCTTTATCGACGGTAAAACGCAGGACCATGCCGCCGCTCTCCCTGCGATAAGTAAGGTCGACCAGCTCAATACGCGACTCTGACAGCGCCTGCGCCGTAAGTTCCCTGACCTTCTCTAAGGCCGTATTTTCGTCCATACAAACAAAAAAGTGGGTAAAAAATTACCCACTTCTCCTTTTTTAAGTGGTAGTTAACTGTGTTCCTATTTATACTACAAACGGCTCAGATTGTCAAGGGGATTTTTGGCACGCCCCCCCTACTCAACTATCCTGGAAAAGTATTCGCCCTGGATCGCATTCTCGCCGTAAGTGGTCCTTGAGCCTATTGCCTTCAGCGATTGCAGGCCTTCTAAAATGGGGTATACCGCCTCCTCCAGGTAAAGCTTTACAAGGGGAACGTCGACATTTTCCAGAGGAGATTTACATTGATCCTTGGCTTCCAGGTCCTTAAGATATTCCCTCTTTGTATCCACCTCCGATTGCTTGGCCTCGAGGCCCTCCTTTAGCTTTTCCAATTCATCATGCTTTACTGCTGCGTCTGCCTCTTGCAGATCAGGGTCCCCCATCTCTTTCTCAAGCGTTTTAACATCGGATTCTAATTTTCCCAGTTCCGCCTCATCCTTCGCTACTTCTTCGGTCATGCTATCTAACTTGGTATCCAATATCTGCCGGTATTTCTTTTGTTGTTCCACCATGACCGTCAGCCATGTCAATCCCCAATCGCATATATCCTCGGCCTTCTGCAACAACGCGGCCATCTTAATAAAACACATCCCGTTACTCGCCTCCGTGAGGCCGTGGTTTACGGCTTTAAAATCCTCGTCTTCAAAAAGGGGCTTCGAGGCCCCCTTGTAAGTATCTATTGATTCCTTTATCGGTTTGCGCCCGAGAGAGACCAGCAAATAATCGCCTATATAACAATATGCCGGCTGAAAATCCTCCCCGGCCGGTAAGGCCATATATTTGATATCGATGCCCTTATACCCTTCCGACTCTAACTTGACCTTTCCTTCCTTAAGAAAATAACCTGTCAGTCCGTCGAGCGCCTTCTTTTTATTCACTTTGGTAAAGAAGACAAATTCAGGCACGGGTATCAGGCCGTCGAGGTTGATATCGATAAGGAACGCTCCCAACTCGTCGCCAAGGGCCGGGATGATATCATTATCTACGCTCATTCCCGCCTTTTGTTCAAACTCCGCAAGGACATCATTGAATGACCGCCCCTGCTTCGCTTTATCATTATCTTTTTCCAGCTCAGACCTAAAATATTCCCAATAGGCCTTCGGGGCGAAAGAACTCCACCCGTAATAAATCGTATTAACCGGCGCGAACTTCAGGGTCTTGTTCTTGCGGGACGGAATAGAATAAAAATCCGCGCAAAAGGGGTGCAGTTTTGATCTGTCAATGATCATTATAGTCTTTTCCGCCAGTATCTTGCCCGGATACCCGGCATAGGCAAATGTCTTAAAACCCGCATACATGCTCAGGCTCTTGTCGATCTGATTCTTGAATGCCTGCCGCGGGCCCGCCTCCGCCGCTTCCTGCGGTTTAACAGCTGCGTAGATGAATTTCCTGAATTCCGAAACAAGCAATTCCATATCGCCGTAAATGACATTCCTGGCGCCCTTCGGAAGTCTTGACATCGTGGCGACGTAATCCTTGTCCTGCGAAAGAGAGGATACGGCCTTATCGGCTACGTCGCAACATGGGATGACCGCTTCCTTGCCTATCCCCATCACCAGTAAATCCTTTATCCTTACATACGCCAGTCCCACTCCATCGCTCAACTTCACTACGGTTATCTTATTGCCTTTGTAATTCTCCTCTGCGATCTCGTATTTCTGCTCGAATTTATTGAGGATCTTCGAAATGAAATCTATAAAATCGGTCTCCGGCTTGATCCTTGTCACGAGGATGACCTTTGAAGCCAGATTAGAAGCGGGATTTGCGGAGGCCTCCCCTGTTTCCGCAGGATAGAGGGCAACCGCTATTTCCTTGCCGAAATATTTATCTATTACCAGCCCTCCCAAAAAGCTTGTTATCTCGGATTTGGCAGTCTTGTATCCTTCTATCTGCTCTTTTTTGGCACCGCTTTTTTCCATCAGCATCTCTATGTCAATGCCTTTTATGTTCTTCCAAAGCTTCGAGGACCTGAATTCGTCTGCCTGTTTTTCGATATCCGAGACCTTTATATATACCGCCGCTTTTCCGGGAAGCACCGTCTCAATCGCGCGCGGCGCAAATTTCACGCTGTAATAAACTCCCGCCGCCAGAACCAGCGCCAAGACCAAGACGATGAGTATCGATCTCTTCATTTGTTCTCCTTGATTTTTAACGGGACTATCCTATTTCCTGTCCTTCTGTTCAAGTTTCTTATAACCGAGGGCGACAAGCACGACAAAGGCCAGGAGCATGGACGCGAACCTTAAGGGGTCCGCCAATTCCGACCAATAATTGAAATAACCGTTGCATACGCTGAAGATCCCGCCGAACATGAGCCCGGTGCCTATAGCCTGTATCGAAAGGAACGCGCCGATAATGATAGCGGCCAGGCCTAAGGGGACCGCCACGAAAAACAGGTGCTTCTGGAAGCGTTTCTCGGCGACCTCCCTTTGTTCATGTAGCCGGTTCTTCTCGGCTTCCATCTTCTCCTGCTCCGCCGGGGTAGCCCTCTTGTGGCGCTCATAATAATTCTCTATCTGGTAATCGTCCCATTTAGGCTGGGGGCTGAAGGTGCTCACGCCGTAATGGATCATCATCGGGAAAACAATGGCGATGCCAAAACCCAAAGCGAATTTTTTAGCCAGCATCTGTCCCTCCTTTTTTTATCATTTATCCTGATAGTTCTTAATACAATTGTCGAGCTGCTCTCTGCACCACTGGCACAACTCATAACCCTTCTGGTCATGCTCGGTCAGGTTATGAGGATAGGTCCGAATGCAGGTAGGCGTTGTACACCGCGGAATACCAAGGATAAAAAATGAACTGGAAATAGCCTGTTTGACGGTCCGTGCACGTAACCGCGGCCGATTAGGCGGTTCCTCGTTAAAATCTGCCGTAAAGCGATGATAAGAAAGCGCTCCGTAACCCTTCCGTGACCACCCAAAGAGAAAATTATTGTCATCGGCAAAGATATCACCCTCGGTCATCCCAAGGTAACCCTTCACTTCGGGCCTCTGCCCTATCGGATAATTTTTTTGGATATCCGAGAGTAACCTTGCGGCATCAAACTGTCCTTTGTCCTTTAATTCTTCCACATAGTCCCAAAACCGCTTGATCTGTTCCGGAGTAGCTTCGGATTTGGCGAAATATCCCTTTAAAAATGCTATTCTTCCCTCACCGGTCTCCAGGTCCGTTTCCGTCAGGCCGGTATAAGTCATCAATTCCCTTAACAGTTCTTCCGGCAATTCGCGCCGGATATCGTTAACTATCCTTTCAAGGGCCTTGTCCACTTCGCTTCGCTCCGCTTTCCCTAACTCAAGGCCGTTTTCCGCGATGGAATACTTTATTCCCATCTTTTTTTGCAGTTCGTCCCTTACCTCAAATAAAAGTTTCTGGTTTACCTTGCCTATGGGAACAATGACTATCTCCACATTTTCATTGACGGCCGATAACGTCTCGTCTTCCAACTCCTCCGGCCTTACCCTAAACTCTAAGAGGAGTTCTTTAGCCTGTCCTATGACATCCTCGTTCTCCGCGTAATCGTATACAAGCCTGGCCTTCTCTATCGCCTGCGCCCTTTCGCCGTTTTTATCCAAAAGGCGCGCAAATTTAAGCTGATATTCCAAACGCCAGCTATCGGCCTGCAGGGCGATCTGATAAAGCCGCGTCGCCTCTGTATCGTTTCCTTCACTTTCATATATATCCGCCAGCGAAAAGATCTGGTCTACATCCCGCCTTAGCGTGACATTATCACCTTCCAGGAGCCGTGCAACCCGTTCTTCCAGTTGCTCCCTATTCATTTCGGTAGAAGGTGCCGCGAGCTCCTCTTTTTGTTGGCTTTCGGCCTTATTCGGCTGTGATTTGTCTATCGTCTCTGTCGTCTTTTTAGAATAATCGCATCCCGATAACGATAGTAATAAAAACAATATCTGAATATACGCGGTGATTTTTATCATTGTTTTGGAGTATCCTCTTGTATTTTCTTATCTTCAGATACCGTCTTTAAGATCACTCCGAGGTATCCCTTTTCATTCTTGTCCAATTTACCAAAATCATACAATCCCGCGCAATATTGAAACAACAACGGTACCCGTCTGCAATTACTCTTCATGGACCAAAGCGCCGCCTGAAAGACCGCTTCCTTCATCGCGTCTTCCTCTACCTCTTTTAACCGGGGGTCAAGTTTACCGGCTTTCACCTTTTCCAGCGTACCCGAATATTTACTGAGGTTGAACGCGGTTATGATCTGACGGATAGGCTTTACCCTTGATGTCGCGAAGAACTCTCCCCACAGCATGTCTAATTTATCAGCCGTCGTTATTTCAGAATAGGGGTCCGGAACGCGGAAATTCTTGAGCGTTTTGCTGTATTCGCTTAATTCGCCGGTTAAGGGTAACATGTCGACTTTTTTGATCAGATGAAAGAGAAGGATGATGTCTTTCTTTTGCTGCGTCGTAGCGGTTTCTTTAAAAAACGCGACCATGTGAGGGACAAGATAAGCATTATCCTCGAATACGCATTTGAAGAACCAGAGAGCCGACCAAACAGGTTCCCCTTTTTCGTTAATATAGGAAGAGGGGGCCTTCAAAAAGTATGCCATCGCTTCTGCGGGCCGAGGATGAGTCGGATAGGCAAAGAACCACTTATCCGCTTTATCGTCTTTGACTTCAGGCAGTCTGAAATTTTCTAACCGTATCTTTTCCGTCTTTTTTGACTTTTGATTCTTGATGTGATCATGCGCCACAACATTTATCGTGTACTCTCCTACGGGGTCTTCCGGGTCAAAGCAGGCTATCAGCACATCTTTTGCGGGAATCAGATATGGCCCGCTCTCTTTCCCCTGATATCCCACGCAATTTGTTTCGTGCTCGCCCTTTGAGCCGTCAGGCTTTATCATTTCAATATCATAAGTAATATTTATCGATTGACCCTTGCCGACCCCATAATCCTTGAAGATGGGAAGTATCATAAAATATTCGCCTTTTGATACGCTGCCGGCCTTTGATATCTCCGGCCCGAATTCCGAGGATATGGCAAACCACCAGTCCATCTCGGGATTTTGCAGGGTAACTGCGACAAACATATCAAAATCGGTTGATTGTTCGGTCGCCGATACCGGAATACTGAAGACGGTAACTATGAGAATAAGTATTATTCGTCTCATTTGAATCCGAGATACATCAGCCCGAGGCCGATCGCCAAAGCGACCACGGCGCAGAGCCGGATGTTCTTGATCTTCTTCACCATCGCCTTTGACATGGCTATGAACGCTCTCGGGAAGACAAGCAGGCCTATTCCTTTTATGAGGACGGCGTAGCCGAAGATGGTGATTATGACCGTCCAGCCCGCCACCCATATGTTATGGAAGGTCACGATGATAAACCCGGTCGTCAGGAGTATCAAAGCGGTAATATAGATGAGCGCGGGATTATTATCGAAGGAATCTACGATCTTCGTATAGAAGTCGGAGTTGATGATACCGCCTAAACCTACCGCGGCATAGACGATGCCCAGCAACTGGAATATTTGCGCATCTGTCATCTATTTTCCCTCCTTTGAAGATCTCGGTTCAACTATGGTGCCGTCCATCAGGACGAGGACCGAGAAATAACTGTTTGCATTGATCCCGTTCAAGTCAACATTAGCGTTGATGGATATGTTATAGTACCATGTACCTTTATGCTTTTCCTCCCACATCTGACAGAGCGAAATGTTAACGATATCAAAGTCAGTAAAGTTGGGGTATTTCTCCTTGGCCCATCGTGTAGTGACTTCCACAGCTTTATGAATGGGGAAAGGCACTTCTTCCTCCATCTTCCATACCGGGCATCTTTCAAGCGTCTCTTTGGTAGTTTCGTATGTTATTCTATTTCCGTTTTGGTCGGTATAGTCCATCAGGTAGACAACTTCATCTGCTGCTGCCTGAGCTGAAAAAAGAATAACAAATAGCGCCGCTGTTATTAAACTCTTCATGTTTCCTCCTGTTTTTTTATAAGCCGGGTTACGGCATCGAGCGTATCGTCGGCGTAAGCCATATGGTAAAAATGCCCCTGTCCCGGTATCAGATCAAGCGTTGAGTCCGGGAGGGTCTTTGAAAGGTATTGGCTGAACATCGGGGGTATCCAGCGGTCCTCGGCTCCCTGGCGTATCTCTACGTGCGTCTTTATCTTACGCAGGTCGAAACCCCAGTTGAGGTATACCAGCTGTGCGTCGAACGCGCCTCCTTTGGCCCCCTGCCGGAATAACTCCTGGAAATCCCGCATGAAGATATAGGCCATTTCCGGGATGGCGAATAATTCCGAATCGGCAGGGCACATGCTGGAGCTCATCATCTTCGCGAACGCCTGAGGGCTCTTCATTGTCTTCTGCTGGAACCCGAGAAGCGAGAAAGGTATCTGAAAGAGCCAAAGCGGAAGTTTCGCGCCGAGCCTCGCATAAACGCGGTCCATAGTCCCCAGTTTGCTGAGCGCCTGAGGGTCGGTATAGAGCGGCACGGCGCAGGCAAGGTCTACGACGAATAAAAGGCGGTCCGCCAAAGCATAAGCGCACGCAAAGAGTGTCGGCCCTCCGCCGGAGATTCCCATAACGCCGAATTTCGCGATTCCAAGGTGATCGGCGAGAGTTGAGATATCAGCCACGGCGTCAAGCAATTTGCGGCGCGGCTGGAAATCCGACTGCCCTATTCCCGGACGGTCCGGCACGATAATACGGAAGTTATGCCGTTTGGCCGCATGGTGCAGGAGCATGACGTGGACGTGTGAACCGGTCCCATGGCAGAAGATAACCGGCATACCGGCAGGATCGCCGTATTCGTAAAACGCAATGCGGCGGCTGTCCTTAAGGGTCAGGAATTTTACCTGCGCCTGCAGCGCCTCGATCTCTTCGCGGCTTATTATGTCGGGTTTAGCGGTCAAGAGAATATCTTCCTTATTGACTATTTCTTATAAATCGCCGCAACGATAATGCCGCAGATGATAATTTCTATCATCCCATAGACAAACCACTGCAGGCATAGCGACAAGGGAAGCGGGTACATCGCGTATTCATAGAAGGCGTAAGGGATATTCATGAAGAGCCC
The DNA here is from genome assembly GCA_020061685.1 of Candidatus Omnitrophota bacterium. Classification (GTDB taxonomy): domain Bacteria; phylum Omnitrophota; class Gorgyraeia; order Pluralincolimonadales; family Pluralincolimonadaceae; genus JAGUXU01. Next base: position 726 of record JAGUXU010000139.1, on the reverse strand, counting down.
GATGATGAGGCCGTAGCGGACGCCCTCGGCCAGGCCTTTGTTCTCGTAACCCCTTATGAAGATATAGGTAAACAGAAAGGCTATTATGAAGGAGCCGAGGTGCATAAGCCACATCTTGGACATCATATCCGGCCTCCAGAGATCAGCGAGAGCCGCATATGTCTTACTTAATATTATTCCATGCACTATCGTGTCGATAATCTCGAAAGCCGCAAAGACCGCCAAACTCGCCCAGATGAACCGCTTGATGTTCATATGTTACCTCCTTTACGATTAAATTTGGAATTATTATACCACTTCAAGGTCGCAATTTGCGACCATGAAATTTCTTTGCAGCTGGTTTACTCTTTTTTAAGAAACCTCTTTATCTGATCATGGTTGCCGGCGAGAATGAATTCAACCAAGTCCCTATCCCACCTGAAAAGCACCCGGGTCTTAAGCCCGCTTCGTATCTCCCAATAGTTATCGCGCAACCGCTTAAGGCCGGCGCCCTTATGAAGGCGCGTGTTTTGGCACAAAATTTCAATAACATTTACTGTTACATCTTTTATTTCGTCGCGTTCTTTTACATCAAGGCCTTTTACAGAACGGTCAAACGATGGTTTGAACTCAAATCTCATAAAGATTTTATATGCTTCTTGGCCTCTTCCGCGGAATTATAGATTTTACCTTTGGCGTTGGCAAGTTTCTCTATTTTTCGCCATTCTTCTTGCGAAAAAGCCGCCG
>JAGUXU010000177.1 GCA_020061685.1 Candidatus Omnitrophota bacterium | reverse complement strand
CTTATGCGTGTGGCCGTAAATTATTATATGCGCCTCGGTCCTCTCTAACTTTCCCTGCAGGTCGGGGATGTCATCAAGTTCATGGGTTATGATGACTTTCTTGTCCGAGAGGTCGTAATTATAGGGATGGTCGACTATCAACCCGTCGGACTTCATCGCGAGGGCCTTCTTGTCGCCGTCGTTATTTCCGAAGACGCCGAGCCATTTACATTTTAATTTTGAGAACGGCATCAGGGCGAACGGCGCGCAATAGTCGCCGGCGTGGATCACAAGGCTGCAGCCCTCCGCGTTAAAGACATCCACCGCTTTTTTGATCATAGGCACGTTGTCGTGCGTGTCGGCTATCACGCCTATCTTCATCTCGCGACTCCTTTTATTTTAACATGATGACGGAGGCCATCCTGGCCGTCTTATCCGCTTCTTTCCTGTAACAATAGAACTCGTCGCTCCTGCAGGAAGTGCAGATGCCGCAGTCGAACATGTTCTTTGTGTTCACCCCCAGGGACAAGAGCTGCTCCGCGTTCTCCCCGGCGAGGTCAAAATAATACTTATGCGCCATTTTAACAACTGATCCCGGAAAATGCACCAAAAATTCTCTGCTTACCTCATAACAGCACTGCCTTATCGCCGGGCCGAACCCGATGAGTATCTTGGCCGGCTCGGACCCGAATTCCGCCTTCATCGCGTTCACGACGTTCTTCGCGATGCCCTCGGCGGTGCCGCGCCAGCCGGCATGCGCTATACCGATAGCGTGTTTCTCCGGGTCATATAAAAATATCGGGAGGCAATCCGCGGTCATGACCATAAGTGCCACGCCTTTGGCGTTGGTTATCGCGCCATCGCACCCCGCGATCTTCGACGACAGGTCCGTCTTTGCCGTTACGTTCGCGACTTTCCCTTTATGGACCTGCTCCAATTTAGCGAGCCGGGGCTCTGCCGCGCCGAGCGTCTTCAAAAAATCCTCTAATTTCGTGCGGCGGTCTGATACGCCGTGCGCGATGGGATATCTCTTTAATTCTTCCAGGTAAACCATATTAAAACGGGACTCCTAAACCGAAATGAAATCTTCCTGTCTCGCCCGGATTGCGGTTAAGCGGATAGCCGTAATCAAAGCGCAGGACAGCCCATTTCGTCCTGTATCTTAACCCGCCCCCGACAGAGCTCTTGAGGTCCCTGGGTATCTTGAGGTCCGCTATCTTGTCCCAGATGCCTCCGGTATCGTAAAAGAACGCGCCGTTTAACCCCATGAACATCGGGAACCTCATCTCAATATTGCCGATAGTCATGACGTTGCCTCCGAGAGGCAGGTCGCGTGAATCCTTCGGCCCTATGAATCGCAGCTTATAACCCCTTACGGTATCGGAACTGCCGGCGTAGAACCTCTCGTAAAACGGGACGTCGGATGAGCCCGCGTATTCGCCTTCCCATCCGCCTTTTATCCTGAAGACAAAGGTTATTTTAGGATAGGGCGTCGTTATATACCAGGTCGCCTCGCCTGTGGTCCTCACAAAATTAAAGTCCCCGCCCAGAGCGCTTGAAGCGAGGTCAACGGTCACGTTGCGGTATGAGCCGTCTATCGGATAGAGGTCGTCGTCATAGGTGCTCCTCTCGTAAGTAACTGAGGCCGCGGAGACGCCTTTCGTGCCGATGTGGCGGGTGATCTCGGTCGGGGCGGATGAGTCCACGTGATAGACATCCACGGTCTCGTAGGAATATTTAAGGAACACGTTGGAAGTCTCGGTCAGGCGGCAGCCGAATAATAACGCGCCGCCCAGCCCGTCGAGCTTGTAGCGCTCATCTTTCTCCTGCCTGCCGAACGCCTCGCTTCCTCCGAAATATCCTCTATCGAAGAGGTCTGTCGCGAAGATGCCCAACTTAAGGCTTTTGTTCTCTGTCTCGTCATCGCCGAAACCGAAGCCCGAAAATTTTCCGGAGACGCTGATCTTCAGTTTATTCCCCCCGATGCGCTCCCCGAGCCTGAGCCGGAACGCCGACAAAGGAGAACCCGGCGTATAATCAAGCCCCATCTCCGCGGCCTTCTCCTTGCTTACGAGTTGCGCGTAAAAATACTGGAAGGTCTTTATCTTGGCGTATCCTATCTCAAATAGAGAGGTGGCGTGTACCGTCGGCAACCACGTCAACTGCGGTTTCCCGAGGGCGCGCCATAATTTTAACGTGCTTGAGCGCGGGACGTTTATATCAAAATGGGCGTTTATCATTATGACGGGTTTCTTCTTCGCCTTAAAAGAGAACGTCAGGGGGTCCACTATCCACATTCTCTCTTCCAATTCCTGCGCCGAATCTATGCCCTCGCTTATGAGGCATTCCTTGAAGAAGCCGGTCATGGCGCTGTTCCACAATATCTCGCCCATATCGCCGCCGCCTAAGATCACCGCCGTGCAATTGACCCTGTCGTCTACACCGGCGACAATGGGGACCAGGATCCCGCCCAGGCTTATCCCCATTACGCCTATCCTGTCCTTCATCACCTTGGGCTGCGTCTCAAGCCAGTCTATGCTCCTGCGCGTCTCTATCACGAGTTGGCGCAGTAGTTCCAGAAGCGCGTCGGCGCCGCGCTCTTTCAGGTTCTCGACAAGCCAGTTGCAGCTGAAACTGAAATTCTTCTGATAGGCCGTCTGGATGAGGAGCGCCCCTATGCCGTTTGCGGCGAGGTCACGGCAGAACTCTCCCTCTATCTGCGGGATGCTTCCCGTGGTGTGGCTTATGAAGATGACGACGGGGTATTTATCATGCCCCTTCGGCTCATAAAAATCCGCGAAGACCCTGTTGTCCGGATAATCGGTCTTTACGACCGAGGGGTAATCAAAAGAATAGTGCTCGTATACGCGCGTCTTCTCTTTCAGCTCGGGCTTGACCTCCGGGACCTTCTTCTCGTAACTGTAAAACTCGAACGGGTCAATGGGCTTTTCATCTGTCACGGCGATATTAAATTCCTCTTTGAACCTGATGAAATACCGCAGCGAACCGGCGACCTT
>JAGUXU010000193.1 GCA_020061685.1 Candidatus Omnitrophota bacterium | reverse complement strand
GATAGTCGGTATGACCAACGCTATAAATCTTCTGGACGGTTTGGATGGCTTGGCGGCGGGGGTGTCGGCCATCGCTTCGTTTTTTATGTTCTTATCCGCCGTAGACCAGCATAATTATATAATCGCGTTTTTGTCTTTCGCCTTATGCGGGGCGTGCATCGGGTTCCTGCCGTTTAATTTTTATCCCGCGAGGATATTTATGGGTAATCCCGGCAGTATGTTCCTGGGATTTATTCTAGCCGCCATATCTATCAGAAGTTTTCAGAAGAGCACGACTGCGATAACGCTCTTTATTCCAGTTATAGCACTGGGCGTGCCCATAATTGACACCACTTTGGCCATTGTGCGGCGCCTCGCGAAGAAAAAACGTATCTTCCAAGCCGATAAAGAGCATATTCATCACAAGATCCTCTTCCGCGAGGAGTCGCAGAGAAGGGCTGTCCTGTCGCTTTACTTCCTATCAGCCTGTTTTGGCATGATAGCGCTCAGTTTCAGGGGTATTAAAGGGGTGTATGCCATAGTTGCCCTGATAGTAGTTATTTTAGTGACATTCAAGTGGATGAAGGATTCGGGGTTTTTGGAGTTCAGGTGACAATGGATTCCCGCTGGAGTTTACCCCTTTATAGATCCCTGCTTTCGCAGGGATGACAATATCTAAGATCCCTCGGCCTATTGGCCTCGGGATCAATAGAATTCTATCTTCAGATAGAATTCTATTGACAAACTTGCTGATTTGTAGTAAATTTTAACAATACTATGGAATGCTCATTAGCTATAAAAGGAATCGCCAACGCTAAGATATTGCATGACCTGCAAAGCAGTTTTCTTAAACTGACAGGCATGGAATTCTCTTTCGTTGACCTCAAGGGCAAACCGGTCATCGTCCCTCAATACGCAAGCCATTTCTGCAAAGGGCTTCTTTCCGCGAAGAAGAAGGACACAGCCTTTTGCGGCCTTCTGAACAAGTCCTGTGAGCAGATAGCCGGCGCAAAAAAACCCTACATTTTTGAGCATAACAAATTATTATTTGCCGCGGTCCCGATCGTGATGCAGGAAAAAGTCATCGGCGCCGTACTCATGTGCCCGCTCACATCCGCCGAAGCGGCAGCCGCGGTTACCAAGGAACAGGTTAGGAACGCGGCGGAATTATTATTCATCCTGATAAATTATATATTCAAGAATGAATTTGATTTTCTGGTAGTATCGGATTCGGATATGCAATATTCGCGTAATCAGGAAGCCGTGATAAACGCCATAGACTACATCAAGAAGAATTATCACAATAAAGACATATCGTTACAAAAAGTATCTTCAGAAGTATCGCTAAGCCACTATTATTTCAGCCATATCTTTAAGGATGAGTTCAAGATAACGTTTATTGAGTATCTGACGAAGGTCAGGATGGAAGCGGCCGCAAAATTGTTAAAGAACAGAAAACTAAATGTCAATCAAGTCGCTTATGCTGTAGGGTATCAAGACCCTAATTATTTCAGTAAAGTTTTTAAAAGATATATGAAAACATCGCCGATAGAGTATCGGGAAGACCTCTTTAAAAAGGGAGTTGAAAAGCAAATAATTACAGCATAAAAGCATAAAAAACTATTGACACTCTAACTCGTTCTGTTATATACTAATTGCGACAAATTATAGAACGGAGAAAGAAGTGGCAGAGCGCAGAAAATTTGAACGTGTCGGAATAGACATTGCAGTAAAGGGAAAGCTTATAGATCCCCAGAAGAAGATCGATATCTCGAATGATATCGTTCTGAAGGCGAAGAATTTAAGTGAGGGCGGGGCCCTGCTTGAATGGCCGCGCTCTTGGGATTGCGATACCTGCTCTAATTGCCTCGGTTGGGCCTATAATCTTAATTGTAAACTGAAGGAAAAAGGCGAGGCCGACGAAGAATTCAATAAGGACTTAGTCCCGGAACTACATATCACATTGCACATCGCTCCGGGCAGCGATATCGAGCCCATTCAGATGCTGGCGAAGGTGTCATGGGTGAACACTCCTGAAGACCCAAGCGCCGACAGGTATCATGTAGGTGTTTCTTTCGTCGACGAAGAAAAGAAAGAACCCGACCTCAAAAAGAAGATACTGGTCATCAAGAAGAGATTTGAAGCCAGCTAAACTCAATCCCTGGTGAAAGATCAGGGATTGACCTTCCTTAAAGGATCAGCAATGGGGATAAAAGACAATTTAAGTTTATGCAAATCGGTTTGGTCTGTTACGTTTAAGACGCTGGCGAAATATCCCAGTCTGCTTATTCCGTTTTTTATGAACGCTGTCTTTCAGGGATTGATCCTTACCGTCTTGTTCTATTATCCGCGTTCTCCTTTTTCCGTAATCTTCGCTCAACCGGTCAAAGCGTTTTACGGGATACGCTTCCTGCACTACCCGTATAATTTTATACTGCTTCCCAAATTATTTTATTACGGGCAGGTCCTCGCGACGTTGACACTGGGAGTAGTGATGTTCGGTATGGCGATGGGAATGGTCTCTCAAATCCATACCGAGGGCACCAGTCCGAGGATAGGCGGCAACATAAACAGGTCGCTTAGAAGATATCTTCCTTTGGTAGGCGTCTGGCTCGCCACATTTATTATATCATTGATTATCTTAAGAGGCCCGGCGTTCCTCATAATGAAGTTTATGCAGCCGACGACTTTTGCCAAAATTTTACTTCAAGTCGTCTCGTATGGCGGAATATTGGCGGTTTTTCTCGTGGAGGCGCTCTTTATTTACGCTTACCCGGCTATCGTAGTCGAGCGGGCGGGTTTTTTAAAAGGCATAGCGAGGTCGTTTAGCATATCGAAAAGCGTCTTTCTGACGACGGCCATATTGGTTATTGTCCCGAGGATATTGGATGTCATAGGTATAATCGTAAAGGATAAGATGACCAGCGCCACAAACATAAGTTTTCCCGATTTTCCGGAGGTAACGGTCGTGATGTTAGGCGTATTGATAGGCATCACTCTGATAACCGATTCTTTGGTATTCCTGTCGACGGCGAACCTGTTCATGCTTAAGAAAGAGACGGAAAAATGAGGCCATTTGCTTGGATTCCCGCTTTCGCGGGAATGACAAAAAAGACCGTGGGAATGACACTCTTAGCAATCACGGTTTTGCTGCCTTTGGCAGGATGCGATTCCGGGATCTATTCCGCCGAGAAGCGGTTCTGGCACGCCTCTCGTAACTATGACCGCCTGATGCAGAAGCTAAAAGATACTCCGGACGCGGCGTCGGTACAGGACTATCAGGAG
>JAGUXU010000094.1 GCA_020061685.1 Candidatus Omnitrophota bacterium | reverse complement strand
GGCAGGCGGCGGGGTGCCGACAGAGGAAGTCATCCTCGATACGATAAGGAATATATTGAAAGCGAAACCAAAGAACAGGATTCACGTATGAAAAAAGTATTCCAACGGCCGGCTTCATTGCGCGATGTCCCGACCCACTATTGTTCCGGATGCGGGCACAGCATCGTCCACAGGTTGATATGCGAGGTCATAGACGAATTAGGGATACGCGAGGACGTGATAGCGGTCTGCCCTGTCGGCTGCGCGGTCATAGCGTATGAATACTGGGATTTTGATTGCTCCGAAGCGCCGCACGGAAGGACGCCGTGTGTGGCGACAGGCATAAAGCGCGTCCATCCCGACAAGATAGTCTTCAGTTATCAGGGGGACGGCGACCTCGCGGCCATCGGGACCGCCGAGATAATACATACCGTAAACCGCGGCGAGAATATCACCGTCATATTCATAAATAACGGCGTTTACGGGATGACGAACGGACAGATGGCGCCGACCACATTGATAGGGCAAAAGACATCCACCACCCCTCTCGGCCGCGATATAGCGCGCGACGGCTATCCGCTTAAGATATCGGAACTATTGGCCGAGATACCGGGTTCAAGGTATGTCGAGAGGGTCTCGGTAAATAATCCCGCAAATGTCATCAAGACGAAGGCCGCGATAAAGAAGGCTTTTAAGAACCAGATAGAAAAGAAGGGGTTTTCGCTCGTCGAGGTCTTGTCCCCTTGTCCGACGTATTGGGGGCTTTCCCCGAAAGACGCCTGCAGGCGCATCACCGAGGAGATGACGAAATATTTTCCGCTGGGAGTGATAAAGGATAGTTAAATGCGCGAAGAGATAGTATTCGCCGGTTTCGGCGGACAGGGAATAATGGTGATGGGCAAAGTCCTCGCGTGGGCGGCTATGCGCGAGGGCCTTAAAGTGACCTGGATGCCGTCATACGGCGCCGAGGTAAGAGGCGGGACAGCGCATTCAATGGTCGTCATATCAGACGAGATGATCGCCTCTCCGGTGGTCACTAATCCTACCGCGTGCGTAGTCATGAACAGGCCTTCCCTGGACAGATTTGAAGGATTGTTGACGGCCGGAGGAACACTGGTGGTCAATTCCACGTTAGTCGACAGGGACGCCGCGAGAAGCGACACGGACGTATTAAAGATCCCGCTGACAGATATGGCCACGAAATTAGGCAATGTCCGCTGCGCGAATATGATAGCGCTCGGGGCGCTGAACGCGAAATTAAAGATAGTCTCCATGAAGGCGCTGATCGAGGCGCTGAAGGAGATAATTCCCCCGAACAGGCGCGACCTTCTTCCGATGAATGAAGAGGCGCTGAAAGAAGGCGTAAAACTTGTCTCGAGGCAATAAATGGTAAGAGTAAGGTTTGCCCCGTCTCCGACGGGATTTTTGCATATAGGAAGCGCGCGCACGGCCCTTTTTAACTGGCTATTCGCCAGGCATGAAAAGGGCGTCTTTATATTGAGGGTGGAGGACACCGATAAAGAGCGCTCCAAGGACGAATTCCTGCGGGAGATAATGAGTTCTTTGAAATGGCTCGGGATGGACTGGGACGAGGGGCCGTATTTCCAGACCAAGCGGCTTGATGTCTACCGCGATTACGCCGGAAGATTATTAAAAGAAGGCAAGGCCTATGAAGAGGAGGGAAAATTAGGCGGCGAGAAGGCGATAATATTAAAAATGCCGAAGGGCACGCTTACGATGGAAGACCTGATACACGGGCCGGTCGCGTTCGATATGAGTTTACAGAAGGACCTCGTCCTGATAAAGTCCGACGGATACCCCGCGTATAATTTCGCCTGCGTGGTAGATGATTACGATATGAAGATAACCTATGTAATAAGGGGCGATGACCATATCTCCAATACCCCGAAGCAACTGGCGGTGTATGAGGCGCTCGGCATCAAGCCGCCGAAGTTCGCGCACATACCTTTGATATTGGGCACCGACCGCTCGCGAATGTCGAAACGCCACGGCGCGACATCCATCTCGGATTACAAAGAGGCGGGATTTTTGTCCGAGGCGCTGGTCAATTATATCTCGCTTCTCGGATGGGCGCCGACGGATAACAGGGAGATGATGCCTCTTGCCGAAATAATAAAAGAATTTACGCTGGAGCGCGTCGGCAAGACAGGCGCGGCATTCGACATAAATAAACTGACGTGGATGAACGGCGAATATATAAGGACAAAAGACGCAAAAGAACTGATTGAATTAATGACTCCAGTACTTGCGGCGAAAAAAGATTTAAATATCAATAATAAAGCAAAACTTCTCGAGGTAGTAAAGCTCTTTCAGCCGAGGGCAAAGACGCTTGTGGAGCTGGCGGATTCGGCGGTATTTTTCTTCTCCGATAAGGTCGAATACGACGAGGAAGCGGTAAAGTCCGTCCTTGAGGTAGAAGGCGTGAAGGATAAGTTAAAGGCCCTAATCGAGAGGTTCGGCGCACTTGAAACTTTTGATTTGCAAAATATCGAGGATTGTGTTAGAAAGTTAGCCACGGACCTGAACATAAAAGCCGCAGATCTTATACATCCTATCCGTGTGGCGGTTACCGGCCGCAAGGTCGGCGCGAGTTTGTTTGAGACGGTAGTGCTCGTAGGCAAAGAAAAGACTTTAGAGCGCCTCAAGGGCGCTTTAGATAAAACCAGGTAATTTTCAGATGAAAAATCTAAAGAATGCCTTTATGGCATTTTTAATCGTTTTTCTTTTTTTCTTTACCTTGGAAACTTTAGCAAGGTTATATAAGACAGCCGAGGTTTCCCTTACGCTATCCCCCAGGATATCCTTTAAACTAAACCCCGTTTATTTGAAGTATGGTTTTGAGTATCTGTTTCCCAGGGAGAAGAGGTTTTCCGTAAAAAATGAGAACTGTAATTATCTGATAAAGGCCTATGGCGGCTCCACTACTTACGGGTTTGGAGTCGAGAAGAAAGATAGCTATCCCGGCCAGCTTCAAGTTATTTTAAGGGAACATTTTCACACGGATAAGATAGACGTTCATAATCAAGGTATATGCGCGGGAGCGTCCGAGAAAGCCGTAGCGGATATGTTATCCGGGCTGCCTTCCGACCTTCCTAACAAGAACCGTAAGACTATATTTATTTTTTACGAAGGGATAAACGACGCGATAAGGATGGTCAGCGCCGGGCACATTAAAACCGAAGTGCATTATGAAATGGACAGGTTCGAAATGACGCCGCTCCAGAGGGTCTATTTTACCCTTAAAAAAACGATACTGTTTTTTTCGGTAATAGACAGTTATCTGAAGAATACGGACGTCTATAAACGCGTCTTATCCTCTCAGCACAAATTATCCGAAGGCAATATTTCCGATAAAGAATTTGTAGAAAAATTACTAAAGAGATACGAAAATAATCTGATGACATTTGTTAATGTGTGCCGCGTCTACGATATCAAGCTGATCTTCGGCAAGGTAACCCTTCGCCTTGAGAAATTCGTCTCATACGACAAGGACTTATACCTTAAATACTATAACATGGTCTTCGGTATCATGGAAAAGGTTGCGAAGGAAAATAATATCCCTTTTGTGGATGCCGACGCTTACTTTAGAGGCCTTCCCAACAGCGGGAGATTTTTTCTATATTCGGGAGAAGACTGGTGCCACCTGAATGAGGAAGGTAACAGGATTTTAGCGGGATTATTTGCCAAGGTTATCATAGATAACGGATATATCAAATGATCTCTCTGTCGGGGGAACCTTCTTTACACGTCGCGAAAAATCAAGTATAATTATCCCCTAATCTCAGGATCCGATAATTTCTGCCCCGTTGGGTAATGGTAGCCCGCAAGATTCTGGATCTTGTTGTCTAGGTTCGAGTCCTAGCGGGGCAACCATCCGCTTTCGCCAAAGAAGACGGATGAGAGATATGCTTCGGCGGATAGGCGTTATATCATTATTATGGACGAGAACCTAAGGGGTGCGGGGAGATCGTCCCCGCGTCTTCGGGGTAACAGCGACTCCGACGTATCGTCGGAGGAGCGCCATAGGGGCAGGGCCCCTTCGGGGAGCGCAAGCGACAGGTTCTAGGCGCGAAGCGCCGGAGTCCTAGCGGGGCAACCATCCGTTTACAAGGAGGTGTGCAATGGCGGCGTTCAAGGATCTATTGCAGTCCGCGGACTGGAAGGCGGAGAAGCATGTTCCGGTGATCGAGTCACCGGACAAGGTAAAGAAGGGGGAGCTCTTTAAGGTCACGGTCAGCGTCGGGAAAGAGATAGCCCACCCCAACAAGACCGAGCATCACATCAGGTGGATCTCGGTATATTTCCAGCCGAAAGGCGAAAAATTCCCATATCAGATCGGAAAAGCCGAATTTACCGCCCACGGCGAGTCGGTCCAGGGGCCGGATACAAGCACCGTATATACGCATCATGAGGCCGTCCTGAGCTTTAAGACCGAGAAACCCGGGACTATCTACGCGTCGAGTTACTGCAACATCCACGGATTGTGGGAGAGCTCAAAAGAGATAACCGTCGAATGAAAAAACTTTTTCCTCTAATCCTTATCTTTATCCTTGGGGCCGGTTTTATCTGCGGCTGCGGGTTTCCGTCTAGCCGTAATGAGCTCACGGTCAAAGAGGTGACCGCCTCCTCCGAAATATCCGGAAATAAACCCGCATACGTGCTCGATGCCGATAACAACACCCGCTGGGAATCACTTTCGGAAGATAACCAATGGATACAGATAGAGTTTAAAGCGCCGGTAGAGCTATATGGCATAGGCATAAAATGGGAGACGGCGGCGGCATACCAGTACGCGGTCTTATCGTCGAATGACGGCAAGTCATGGAAGACCCTTGCGGAAATAGGCGACGGCAACGAGGGCGAGTTCATAAGGATAGATTTCAAGAAAAAAATAAGATGCAGGTTTATAAAGATCGACTGCATCGAGCGGGCGACGGAATGGGGATTCTCGATATGGGAGGTAGAGTTTAAGTCCGATAGGCCTTATGGCGACATCTCACGGAATATCCCGGCAAGAAAGTTGATGCCAAAAGCAAATACCTTCTTTTCCGTGACGAAAGAGGCGGATAAGTATTGGCTTCTTGACCCGGACGGAAAATTGTTTATCTCAAAGGGCGTTAACGTCGTCCTCCCCAACGACGGCGCAGCCCTACCGAAGGCCGACCATTATGATGTATCGTCAACATATGCAAGTCCGGAAGAATGGGCTCAAGCCGCTGTAGGCCGCCTCAGGAGATGGAATTTTAACACGATAGGCAGCTGGTCCGATGTAAACACGTTTTATTATGATATGCCGTTTACATATGTTCTGGGCGTTCCTTCTACTACCGAACACCGGCTTGTCGATGTCTTCGACCCCAAATTTAAGGAAGCGGCCGAAAAGATCGTTTTGAAGAAAACCCGCCGGTTTAAAGACGCGAAATATTTGATAGGATACTTTATTGATAACGAACTGCCGTGGTACGGGGATTACGGGTGGTATACGGGACACGCGCCTACACTCCTCGATGAGTATGCGAAGCTCCCCGCGGGTTCGCCCGGCAAGGACCGTTTAATCGAATTCTTTAAGGCGTTATATGAAGATGATATCCAGCGGTTTAATGCCGTATGGGGGAAAGATTGCAAGACATTTGAAGAGATAGGCGGCATAGACGCGTTTTCACGCGCTTACGGCAAAGAGACCCAGGAGGCGCGGGAATTATTTACCGGCCTCGTCGCCGAGGAATATTTTTCGGTGATAACCGGTTATATCAGAAAATACGACCCGGACCATTTGATACTGGGTGTCCGTTTCGCGGGCAGCGCGCCCGAGCCCGTCATAACGGCATGCGGTAAATATTGCGATGTGATCTCATTGAATTACTATTGCAAGAGCATGGTCTTTGACAGGTACCTGTTCGATAATTTCTTCTTTCTCGGGCAGAAGCCTATCATGATAACGGAGTTCTCGTACAGGGCGATGGAGAACAGGAGCGGCGATAAGAACACCAAGGGGGCGGATGTCACCGTTGCCACACAGGAGGACAGGAAGACCGGCTATAACAGGTATATCTCGCAGGCGATGGAATTTCCATATGTGGTCGGCTACCACTGGTTTGAGTATTTCGACCAGTCGCCGCAGGGAAGGAGCTTTGACAGGGAGAACAGCAATTACGGCATAGTGGATATCTACGACAAGGAATATGAATTATTGACGTCGGAGATGATAAAAATGAATTCCGGGGCGGAGGATATACATAACAATTCCAAAGTCCCTTTCCCCGACAAGTTATTTAAACCAAAAGAATATGCTGATGTAAACAATCAGGATATTAAACGTGAAAGCATGCCTTTCTGCGATATTGACCGCCTGGATATACAAAAACTGACTATCTGGCTGGACGCCGACTCCGGCGCCTCAATAGACCTCTCTAAGGCGCAGATCACGGAAGGCAGAAAATTTATCAAGGCCGCCATTAATACCGGTAACACGTGGGGGTGCGGGTTCGCTATACGTCCGGAGACCGGGAATCCGAACAGCGATAACTCCGCGGACCTTCAGGGATTCAAGGGGATCAAGATAAAGATGGCCGCGCCAGATAATATGCCCTTCCATCTCTTTATAAACGAGTCCGGCGTAGCTGATCCCGGCAAAGAAAAGTATAACGGCATCAACGGCGCTGACGGAGAGAGCCTTAATTCGGAGATATGCGTAGGCACCGGCAAGATAGAGGAATATGATTACCCGTTTGACCGCTTTAAATTAAGGAATGTATACGGCAACCAGGCCGGCAATAAAACGCTGGACCTGCAAGCTATCAGGAACATCGACCTGTATTTTCCCGGTAACAGCGGCGCCGGCGAATGCGATATTTACGAGATCACCTTGTATTGATCAGTGCGCGGGTGGTGGAATGGCAGACACACTACTTTGAGGGGGTAGCGCCGCAAGGCGTGGGGGTTCAACTCCCCCCCCGCGCACCATAAATCCGCTGGCGTTTTAAGATAAGCGGATTTAGATCGAGGCTATATGCCGAGATCTAAATAGCAGACACGGATTGAGCGAATTTAAATCGAGACCGAAGGTCGAGATTTCTTAGCAGGGATTTACATATGTCAAGATTCAAGATAGGCTGCCACACTCTGACGTGGGGCAATTATTCCAAGGGCCATTCTTTAAAAGACGCCCTCTGGGAGATAAGAGAAGCCGGATACGACGGAGTCGAATGTTATGAGCCGCTCTCAGAACTCGGTTCTGTCGGCCTCTTTAAGATGGAGATAGAGGAAGAGGGCCTGAAACTTGCCTCCCTGTCATCCAACGTCAAGGTCAGCGAAGACGAGAAGAGCGATCTATCCGAAGCAAAAGAGAAGGTCGCTTTCGGCAGCCATTTCGGCATTCCCGCCCTCATGGCGACAGGCGGCTGGATGAACGACGGCTTGAAGAAAGAAGTCAAGAGCTATAAAGCCCTTTGTAAGAGGCTGGATGCCCTCGCCCAGTTTGCCGCGAAGTTCAATATCCAAGTCGCCTTCCATAACCATCTTGACACGATAGTCGAGGACGAAAGGGACATCCTGAATCTCTTCGAGTTTTCCAGGTCCGTAAGATTGTGCATTGACACCGGCCATCTGGTGGCTGCCGGCTCGGACCCCGTTGAGGTAATAAATAAACACGCCTCCTCGGTAGCTCTCGTCCACCTGAAGGACTGGGACCCCAAGATCAGGGATTTCACGGAACTCGGCAGAGGCGTATTGCGGGACAAGATTAAGAATATCCTTGAAACTTTGGAAAAGATTAATTATACTAACTGGATTATCGTCGAGCTTGACAGGACGTTCAGGACACCGTTTGATAGCGCAAAGATCTCACGCGATTTCTTAAGGGAGGCCGGATACTAATATGGATTTCAAGGTCGGTATCTGCGGGTTGGGAAGAAGCGCGCAGGAGTTCCATATCCCGCTTATGAAGAAAGTGGGAAAGTTCAGGATAGTCGCCATATGCGACACTATCCCGGCCCGGCGCAGGGTCGCGGACAGCGAATATCACACCATCGCTTTTTCTGATTACAGGCACTTTCTTGATAATGATATAGACGTCATCGTGATCGCCACACCGTCGGGGAGCCATTTCAGGATCGCGAAGATGGTGATAGAGTCTGGCAAGCATTGCATCGTGGAGAAGCCGATAGCCCTGAGCTTAAGGGAGGTCGACCAGCTGATAGCGCTGGCGAAGAAGAAGAAAGTCGTCCTATCGGTCTTCCAGAGCCGGAGGTTCGACGGCGATTACCTGACCATAAAGAAGCTCTTGCACAGCAATATTATCGGTGAGCCGTTTACGATCGAGTCGCGCGCGACCTCATTCGGCTCTCTTAAGAATTACGGCGTTAAAGAATTCAATCCCGCCTGGCGTTATAAGAAAAGCTACGGCGGCGGGATATTATATGATTTCGGCTCGCATATAATAGACCAGTTATTATGCCTCATAGACAGAGAGCCGCTTTCGCTCTGGTGCGATATGAAATCCATCCTGTGGTCGAAAGAGGTAGAGGACTATTTTAAGTTACTGATAAGGTTCCGCGGCGGCGTCACCGCGCATCTTGAAGTCAGCCAGGTTTCAAGGTATAATCTTCCGCGCTGGTATATACTGGGCACGAAAGGCGCGATATTAAGCGAGAACGGCGGGCATCCCATAAAGGTAAAGACCCAGATAAAGAACGAGGAATACGAGCGCGTCTATCAGGTGGAGCCGAGCCGCTGGGAGAAGTATTACGAGAACCTTTATGATGTCCTGATGCATCGCGCGCATCCCCTGATAAAGTTAGAGGAAGTCCGCAGGACCGCCGCGGTCATAGATACGGCGCGCAGGTCAGCGCTTTACAGGCGGGAAGAAGCGGTAAGATTATAAGTTTTGGCCCCTTCGTCTAGTGGCCTAGGACGAATGGTTCTCAGCCATTAAACACGGGTTCGATTCCCGTAGGGGCTACCAACTAAAAGGCTCTATTCGGAGCAAATAATTACAGCAAAATTACAATATCCTCTCTTGACAATCCATCGCGATGATATATAATTATAACCGAGTATACCAAGGTATATGAGTTCCGTTGGAGGCCCCAAGATGAAAAGCGCGATCGAAAAAAGTTCACCCATACCGCTCTATAAGCAGTTAAAGAAGATAATAGAGAACCAGATAAAGAGCGGCGAGAAGAAACCGGGGGAGATGATCTCCTCTGAGAAGGAATTCTGCGGGTTGCACGGCATAAGCCAGATCACGGTAAGGAAGGCGATCTTCGAGCTGGTAAACGAGGGCATCCTTTACCGGATCCCCGGGAAAGGGACCTTCGTCGCCCATGAGGAACACGGCAGCAAGAGTACCTCTAAACTGAAGACCGACAACATCGGTTTTATCATCTCCCGCGAACATGACCCCATCTTCTCCAATACCTTTTATTCCTATGCGTTCAGCGGCGTGGAAGAAGAAAGCCGCGCCCACGGTTATAACCTCATTTATCAGGTCCTTGACGAGAAATTGATGTTCGACCCTTCCGCGTTTAAGCTTATCGCGGAGAGGAAGGTCGACGGCCTTCTTTTGGTCGGCGAGATGTCCCATAGCTTTATATCCAACCTTAAGGCAAAGGATATCCCGATTGTCCTGGTAGACCACTACATCGAGGGCTCGGGACTGGATTCGATCGTTACCGACAACCTTAAAGGCACCCACGAGATGATCAAGTATCTGGCCGACCTGGGCCATAGGGAGATAGGGTTCCTCGGTTCCTCCCTCGAACACGGTTCGTTCATGGAGAGGTTCGAGGGATACAAGGCGGCATTAAAAAAATATCATCTGGAATATAAAGACGACTATGTCCAGACGGGATTGCTCTGGAACGGTTATGGTATCATGGAGAAGATGTTCAAATTACCCAAGCTGCCCACCGCCATATTCGCATGCAACGATCTAATAGCCATTCGCGCCATGACCGCCATACACGACAAAGGCCTGAAAGTACCCGATGACATAAGCATCGCCGGCTTTGACGACATAGATACGGGTTCGCAGATAAATCCGCCGCTTACCACGGTCAGGGTCCAGAAGGAAGAGATGGGGAAGGTGGGCGTAAGGCGG
>JAGUXU010000150.1 GCA_020061685.1 Candidatus Omnitrophota bacterium | reverse complement strand
ATGAAAACGCCTATCTCGTCAAGCGTTTTCTCGTCGGGATAGGCGTATTTTAAGCCTGTTATATTATTGTGTTAACGTTTAGTCCACTGGAAACGCTTACGGGCTCCTTTTTGCCCGTACTTCTTTCGCTCTCTCATGCGCGGATCGCGGGTAAGAAGGCCGCGGCCGCGTAAAGCCGAGCGGAAGTTAGAGTCCGCCTTTAACAAGGCGCGCGCGATGCCAAGACGCACCGCGCTGGCCTGGCTTGAGATACCGCCGCCATCGACAAGAGCGACAACGTCGAATTTGCCGGCGGTCTGTGTCACATCAAGCGGCTCCCTGAGCATCATCCTAAGCGTCTCCCTCGGAAAATAATTATCCAATGCCCTTTTATTTATGAGGATCTGGCCCGGGCCCGGTACCAAAGATACCCTGGCCCTTGATTCTTTTCTCCTGCCTGTCCCCAGATATTTCGCTTGCGCTTCCATCTCTCTCCTGATTTATATCTTTAGTAATTCGGGTTTCTGTGCAGCCTGCTGGTGTTCCTTGCCGGCGTAGACCTTCAATCTCTTCAAGGCCTCAGTGCCGACTTTATTCCTGGGCAACATGCCCTTAACAGCATGCATTATAACATAATCCGGCTTATTCTTCAACATCACTTCAAGCGTCTCTACCTTCAAGCCGCCCGGATAGCCGGAATATCTATCGTAGGTCTTCGCCAGGGGCTTGTTTCCCGTCACCTTTATCTTGGCGGCGTTTATAACGATTACTCCGTCACCCATACATAAGTCCTTGCGAAATATAGGCTTATTCTTCCCGTAAAGGACGCGGGCGACTGCATCGGCAAGCCTGCCCAGGATCTTGCCTTCGGCATCGACCATGTACCACTTTTCCGGCGTTTCTTTCTTTATCGCTTCTTTATTTGCCATCTTAAACCGCCCTCGCTAAAGTTAGTCAAGAAACACTGATTTTAGCATAAAAACGCGCTTTGTCAAGAAAAATCTATTATAAATAAACTATATCTTCCGTATGATATAGCGAAAGGAACAAAAGCATGTAGTCCCTTAAATGCCGCGTTATCAGGAAATTATTCTTTATATGTTCCCGGCCGCTTTCGCCTAATCTACGCGCGTAATCCGGGCTGTTCAAAAGCTGCTTGACGGCAAAACTCGCCCCCTCTATCGAATGGCAAAGCAGGCCCGAATATTTATGGGTTATTTGCAAAGGGATGCCGCCGACGTGGGACGCAACCACCGGCTTTGCCTTCCATAAAGCTTCCGCGACAGTAAGGCCGAAGCCTTCCTTTATTGATTTTTGCAGTATGACTGTCGATGCCCGTTGCAAGGCATTTATCTCTATGTCGTTCTGCGGAAGCAGCAAAATATGGATATCGGCGTCATCCTTGGCGGCCTCTTTTACTTCCGAGAGCACTTCCATGCCTTCAGGGTCGTCTGAGGCGCCGCCTCCGGCTAAGATGAGGCGGCAATCCGAATATCTCTTTACCTGCTTGTAAACCTCTATTACTCCTAACGGGTCTTTTAACCGGTCAAAACGCGAGATCTGGGTAATGATCGGCTTATCCTTCGGGATCCCGTATTTTATCAATACGGAATCTATCGCTTCCTGAGGCAGCTCTTTGTTCTTGTCGCTCAGCGGATCTATCGAAGGGGAGATCAAAAATTGCCTTATGGGTAATCTCTGTGAAAATGCCGGCGCGGAGAATACCGCCGCATCATAACCATCGATAAAACCTCTTAAAAATTCCCATACTTTTTGGTTGGGTTCGGAGACGTCGATATGGCAGCGCCAAACCCATTTATTCTCCTTTTTCTTTTTTATTAAAGCGACCGGCTGAGGATCATGTATAAAAACGACGTCGCCGTAAATACTTACTTCCTCGATGTTGCTGCGGCTTGTATCAAGAAATGTATCAAAATCTTTCTGAGATATCTCGGTCGGCATGCCGTGCAGGGCATTGTGGAATTTTTTTGTCACATCGAAAAACTGCTCTCCTCCCTTTATCAGGTCCCAACGTGCGTCCACGCCAAGTTCCTTTAATAAAGGGACTATCCTATGCAAAATCTCCGCTACGCCTCCGCCGACAGATGTGGAATTTATATTCTGTATCGCTTTCCCCTTCAGTCTTTCGGCGAGAAGCCTAAGGTCGTCTACGATAGGCTGGCCTACGATCGGGATATATTCTTCTATCCTTGCCATATCAATCGGGTATCCTTCTTTTGACTATCTTGATCACTTTGTTCCTCAGCCCCTCAAGGGTAAAAGTATAGGGGTCAAGATTAGAGATCTCCTTGGCCAATTTCTCGTCTCCGATAGATGTCCCTATCCAATTTGAAAAATCGTTCGTATTCTTCTCAAGCCTTAAGCGCGCCTCAAAGATGTGATAATAAATAGAGTCTACGGTTATCTTGCTCAAAATATCGATGAAATCCTTCAGGTCGTAAGCGGCATAATTGGTCGGCAATACAAAACTTACCGACTTTATAAAATGGAACTCCTCGCCTTCTCTCGAAAACCTGACCTTGGCCAGGGGGTTATCGTTTAAATATTTCTCGATAGTCGCTACTATCTTCTCCCTCAGGCTGCGGATAGTGGTAAATTGGATCGCGTCTATACTGGCCAATCTTTCCCCGAGTTCGTCTTCGCCAAGGACTTCTGTCACCCAGTAAGCGAAATCATTGGGCGGTTCAGGCGAGAGGTGCTGATGCTGCTGCAGGAATCTATGGGTATGATGGTATATGCAGGAGCCGTTTACCTCTTTTATGAGCTCCAACAATTGTCCCAACGTAGAGGCCCGTAAACCCGTAAGTTCCGAAAGATGCAGCCTCGTATAGAAAACAAAAGGATCCTTAGCCTTCACGATGTCGGCCATCTGCCTGCCCTTTCCTTATCGTCAATATCGTTTTTAATAACCTTTGTACTTCGGCAGGGCCCTTAATATAATACCGGGCGCGGCTATTCCTTGGCTTTCCGACAAATATCGTTATACCTTTGGGGCCGAGCGCCCTAAAGGCATCCTCATCGGTGGTATCATCACCTATGTAAACAGGCAGGGCGGCTGAGGATTTCAGGCGTTTTCCGCTGATCAGCCATGAAACCATCTTTCCTTTATCCCATTTTATGGCAGGCTTTACCTCGAGGATCTTCTTGCCTTCGTTTATAGCTATCTGCCCTCTTTTTACGTATGGCCGGGCCGCTGCGACGACGATACCTTTGACCCTCGGGATATCTGTTTTCTTTGCCAATCTATAATGGACGCTGAACGTTAACCCCTTGTCCTCGATAAACACGCCTTTTATCTTCCCGAGCCCCTTTTGTATCTCGTGCCCGAGGCGCTTGACCGCTCGCCGCAGCCCCGTCTTTACCGGATACCCGAACCTTATCCCCGGCCCTTCGATCTCCATCCCGTGGTTTCCGGAATAGATTACCCCTTTTATCCCCGCCATCCTCTTGAGGTCTTTAAGCGACCTGCCGCTTACGATCGCTAAAAGGATGCCGCACTTCATTATATTCCGGAGAAGATTTTTTTGTGACGGCGGCAGGATCGACCTTTCCGGGTCGGGGGTATCCCTTATCGGCACAAGAGTCCCGTCATAATCCAAAAAAAGATAGATGAATTTATCTTTTAAGATTTCCCTTAATTTATCCCGGTCGGAAAACAGATAGACCATCAGCTCTTCTTCAGCGCCGTCAGCTCGGTAATGATATTCCCCGCCCAACGGTATATGTTATTTTCCGTGACTATCTTGCGCATGTTTTCCATGCGCCTCTTTCTTTCCTCGAGAGGCATCTCCACCGCGGATTTGATGGCGTCGGCAAATTCCTCTACGGAATAGGGGTTTATCTGAACCGCATCCGTCAGTTCCCTCGCGGCTCCGGTAAAGCGGCTCAGGATCAGGACGCCGTCAAGTTTTTTATTCGAGATGACATATTCCTTCGCCACCAGATTCATCCCGTCATGCAAAGCGCTTACCACGCAAATATTCGCCAGGGCGTAATACGGCTTGATCTCCTCCGGAGAAAAATGTTTCTTCAGATATATGATGGGCTTCCAGTTGCCGTCGGAATGCTTCCAGTTGACTTTCTCCACCGCTTCTTCTATCTCTCCCATCAGGTCGTGATAACGCTTTATATGGATCCTGCTTGGGGCCGCCAATTGGATAAGGACGAATTTGCCTCTATATTGAGGGTATTTCTCCAGAAATCTGTCCACGGCATACATCCTTTCCACCAGCCCCTTTGTGTAGTCGATCCTCTCTACCCCAACGGCTACTATCTTGCCGTCCAATTCAAATTCTTTTGACAACTCCTCTATCTCGGCTGAGCGCCGTTCAATGCCCTCTCCCATATAGCTGTCTACGCTTATGGGAAAAGCGCGGACAAAAGTCTCTTGGCCCGCGCGCACGATGCTGAATTTTTCCGTGTCAACGCGGGATTCCAAAAACCTGTTGGCGGTATCAAGAAAATTATTGCAATGGAACTGCACATGAAAGCCGATCAGGTCGCTATCCAGCATCCCGTCCAAGATCTCTTTCTGATAGGGGCAGGTGGCGAATATCTCGGGATTCGGCCAGGGTATATGCCAGAATAACGCTATAGTCGCGTTAGGCTGCTTCTCCTTTATCATCTTCGGAAGAAGCGTAAAATGATAATCCTGAATGAACACAAAGGGATTTTTAGCGGGCAATTCTTCCAGGATTGCATCGGCAAATTTCTGGTTTACTTTCCTGTACATCTGCCAATCGTGTTCCCGAAAGATAGGCCGGGTATGAGTAATGTGGCAGAGCGGCCATAATCCTTCGTTTGAGAACCCGTAATAATAGCCCTCTTCTTCGCTTTTCGTCAACCAGACCCTCTTGAGGATATAACGGTTGTCGTCAGGCGGAACAGCCAATTTGTTCTTGGAATTCACGAATTTTCTGTCCGCGTTTCCGCTTCCGTGGGCGATCCATGTCCCGCCGCAAGCCCGTAATATAGGGTCTATGGCGGTAACCACGCCGCTTGCCGGCTTGATACATCTGGCTTTCCCGGTCGTATCCTCGATGACATGCATATATGGTTCCCTGTTTGAAACTACATACAGAGCGTTCTCTCCCATTTTAGCCAGGACAAGGTCTTTAAGTTTTGTTTCCGTCCATAGTTCTTCTTTTTGCACGCGGACCTGCGCCTCGTCAGAGATAGTCTTACGCGCTATCCTCAAACTCAAAGCTATCTGCTCGACCTCGCTGGCTAATTTTCCGAACGCCCCTTTTTCCTTGGCTATCGGATGATGATGTACATCAGTCTCTCCTCTCTGGAAATGCTGAAACCATTCGGTAAGCTGAAGGACGGGCAAGATAAATATCCGCCTCTGCAGCAACACCATGATCAACGTGATAGATACGACCAGAATTATCAGGGCAATGCTTATATGTCTCCATAGTTCAGTCAGCGTATTAAAAACATATGAGGTGTCGTAAACAACCTCAACCATGCCTAAGACATTTTTTCCATCATCCAAAACAGGAAGGACATAGCTATATATGGAATATTCCTTGAATTTCTCAAGCGCGCCGCGCGGATTTTTTGTATTCAGGATCTCCTTAAGGTAGGGTTTATCTTCTTTGCTCCAACCCGAGATGCGTTCTGTGATAGATAGCACATTGCCGTCTTTATCGTAAATAACGCACCCCTGCAATCTTTCTCTTTTCTGGAAACTCTCGACCAGGCGGTTAGCCAATCTTAAGTCATTGTTGGTCAAAATATACCGGGCTGATAATTCTGCGCTTTCGGCGACGGTCTTTGCCTTCCTCTGGAGGTCGTCCATCAACCTGCCTTCTTCAAAATTGACCTGTACTATGCCGAATATCGTAAAGACCAGGGCGACAATAATAAGAATCGGTAAAATAAATAATAGTATCCGTCTCATATCAGCGGGCTCCTTCCTGTTCGTAATTTATCGCCCTGATTGGATAGGGTATGTTTACTCCTTCCTTCCTGTATCTCTCATGAAGTCTCTTTACGAATTCATGTTT
>JAGUXU010000085.1 GCA_020061685.1 Candidatus Omnitrophota bacterium | reverse complement strand
TATATATCTTGCCGTCCAAATAAAGCGGGGCCTTCCGCAGGTCTTTGGCGTCTGACCTTAAGATAAAACTGCCTTTTGGCCAGTGTATCTCGCGGTATTTTATTCCTTCCCTGCTTAAGTCTTCCCTTAAATGGAGCAAATCCGCCTTTAAATAATTTATCCTGAAGGTCTGTTCTTTCTTGTGAAGGAATGTCTCGCATATCTTGGGATAATCGGAGGGATAAATCACTTTCAGTTTCTCAAGAAACTCACCGGGTAAGTTGTATATTATCGCCTTCATTATTAAGTCTTCGTGTCTTCTTTCTTCAAAATCTCAAGGAACGCATCGACGACTTTAGGATTAAACTGTGTGCCCTTGTTTCTCTCTAGCTCCTTTATCGCTTCTTCTTTGTTTAAAGAACTCCTGTAAGCCCGCGGAGAGGTCATCGCGTCATAGGCATCAGCTGCGGCTATAATCGCCGAGAAGATATGTATCTTATCGCCGCTCAATCCGTCAGGATAACCTTTGCCGTCGTAACGCTCATGATGACCCTTTATAATATTTACCAGCTCCTCATTTAAAAGTATGGGCTTTAATATCTCTTCTCCCAAAGAGGAATGTTTGCGTATGAGCCTCCATTCGGCTTCCGTGAGTTTTTCTTTTTTATTCAAAATCTCTTCTCCTACACCCAACTTTCCGATATCGTGAAGAAGCCCTAATTCTTTTAATAAAGTCGCTTTCTCCTGTGAAAAACCCATCTTTGAAGCTATCTTCTCGGCATATTCCGCAACTCTTTCGGAGTGACCCTTAGTGTATTTATCTCTGGCTTCAAGCATTCGAACAAAAGATTGGACGACACTGTAGAAATAATTGACGATCTTCTCTCTTGACTGATCAAGGCCTTTTGCCATCTGATTGAATGACCTTGCGAGTTCGCTTATCTCATCGTGCCCCTTAACCTCAACCCGATGTTTCAGATTGCCGCTTGCCATATCCCTTATCTCATCAACCAGATGTTTGATCGGATTTGCGATCCCCTTAGAGATCAGCAGGGCAAGAAACAAAGAAAGTATTATTCCCAAGAACAGGATAAGCCCTGCCGTGATATGCAGTCCTTTTTGAATAGCATAAACTTCACCGGCGCTTACATCAACGCCCAGAATAGCAACGGTGTTACCACTTTCGTCTTTTATGGGAGAGTAGCCGGATAAAAAAACGCCCCATTTATCCCTACCGAGTTCCCTATCGGCTGTTGAACCACTAAAAGCCTTCAGCATCTCCGGAAAATGCGTCGCGTCATATTCATCGCCCGGATAAGAGGTAAGTTCAACTCTGCCTTCCCCTATTTCTAGAAAATCCGGATCTACTATAAATTGCAAAATGCTTTCTTTGTCCGTCTTAGCCATCGTATAGACATATTTTACTGAAGGATTTATTCTCTTTAAGTTCTCCAGCTTCTTGGCGATAATCTTGAATTCGGGACTATCTATTCCGTCGCGATTTAAAGGGACCTTCATAAGCATCTGCGGATCTATCGTGGAAGCCGTTGTCTGAGCCATAAATTCAAGGTTAGCCCTGAGCGCGTTGAACTGAGAATTGAGAGCGTATTTATATATCACGAAATTGCTCAATGCCCCAGCAAATAACATTGAGAAAACAAGCGCCAATGCGAGCTTTGTCCTGAAAGTTTTGAACATTAATTCTCCTTATCGTTTCTTCAAGGAATCTTTTTGTTTTGTTATCTCATAACAGAAGATGGCGGATGCCATAGCCACATTAAAGGAAAGTGCGGCGCCCTTCATCGGAAGCGTCACCTTCAGTTCCAGTTGCTTCCCGACGCCGTGATGTATGCCTTTGCCCTCGGAACCAAGCACAAGGCAAAGAGGGAACGGAAAGCTGACCTTATTAAGGTCCTCTCCGCCTTCGACGACCGTCCCGGCGATCCAGTAACCGGACCTCTTCGCGTGTATCAGGGCATTGGAAAGATTATTGACCCTGCAGACAGGGACATAATTTTCTCCGCCTGAGGCGATATTCAGGACCGTCTCATTGACCTCGCAGGAGTCGCGTTCCGGTATCACCACGGCGAAACCGCCGAAACATGCGGTGATCCTTATGATGGCGCCCAGATTCTGCGGGTCGGTCACTCCGTCCAGGAGTATAAACGAGAGGCGTTTCTCGTCAAACTTAACCTGTAGTTCGTCAAAAGAAAGGTACTTAAATTCCCCGACCTCGGCAACGATGCCCTGTAAACGCTCGGTATGCTTCAGTTTCAGCAGTTCCTTCTCCGAGACACGCTTAAGGGGGATATTACGGGATCTGACGATATCCATTATAACGGCATCGTCGAAACCTTCCTGGACAAGGATATTTTTTATGCTCTTTGGGTTTGCCTTGAGCCGTTCCGATACGGAGTTTCTTCCGAATAATAGCATCGCGTTATTTTTCCTGTTCCTTGTCATCCACCTCTGCTTCGGTATCTATCACGTTGGGGTCGTTAAACCTGCGGGAAGAACGGCTCTCGTAACGGTATACCTTGAATGTCCCCTGAGGGCTTATGAATATATTGAGAAGGAAACTGATGATACTAAAACACAAAGCGCCCCAGAAGGCGCTCCAGAAACCCGCGATACTGAAACCCTCCACTATCTTTGAGACGAGATATAACATAAACCCGTTGATAAATAATGTGAACAGCCCCAATGACAGTATCGTTAAAGGCAGGGTGAAGACAATCACTAACGGCCGCAAAAAGGCGTTGATGAGCCCCAGGACAAGAGCGGCGACAACGGTAGTCTCCAGCCTTTCCGAATGTATACCCGGGACGATGTTTATTACCGCCACCAGCGCGATTATGTTCACAAGCCATCTTATAAAAAAGCCTCTCATCGCATTTCCTCTATTTTATCTGTATCGCGAGAAGGAATATGTCGTCGCCCTGCTCTCCTGCCTGAAAATCCTTAAGGGCTGCCATCAATTCCTCATTAAGGTGCGCGACGTCGGATTCCGACTTCTCGCTGATGAAGGCCTTCAACCTCTCGTATCCGAATTCCTCTCCGACGGGGTTCTTTGATTCCACGAGGCCGTCCGTGAAAAGGAATATCCTGTCGCCCCTCTCAAACCTGAGTTTTACCTGATAGACGTCGCTCGTCTCCATCCCTATACCCATTAAAAATGTCTGCGGCTCCATAAAGACGATTCTTTTGCCAGCCTTCTGGAAGAGTATCTGCGGGGGGTGCCCGTAATTGGAATATACAAGTTTTTTGCTTGAAAAATCCAGGATCCCGCAGAAGCCGCTTAAGAATATGCCCATCTTCCCGAAGTCCGATTTTATGAAATTATCCAGCCTCCTTAATACCTCGCCGGGCATCAGGTTCTCCCTTATCAGGTTCTCCGTTTCGGTGTGTATCCTGTTTACGAGCAAAGCGGCCGATACGCCGTGGCCGGTTATATCCGAGATCATGAAGAAGAGACGGTCCCTGCTAAGAAAATGGAACTTCGCGTAGTCGCCGCCCATATAGAGCATCGGCCTGTAATTTACGGCGACGTCGACAAGCTTCGTAGAGAGCGATTTGGGCATAAGGCCGCTGTGTATCTTGTTGGCAAGCTCAAGCTCTTCCATCAACATCTTGCTTTTTTCCTCCACTTCTTTCCTCAGGACGAAATCTTTCTGTCTCATTATCCCTTCGCTCCTCTTGACGATCAGGCATATTAAAGTCGCCACGATAAGGAGGGTGATATTTATTCCGAATATCTCCACATTGACATAGGTATTGGCCATCTGGTAGACCCCGGCGAAAGTCACTAGGGTATATATGCCGACCGCAGCGGCCTCTATCATATTCCATGGAAGAAGCAGTGTGCTCAGAAAAAACGCTATCAGGATAAGCGTTATGCCGAGATTGGCGATGACATCCGGGTGCGCGGCCGCCGCCAGTATCGCGATGGAGATGACGAGAAAACTGAAGAACATCCCCCGCACCTTCTGCGCGATGAGTCTTTTTGAGAATTTCCCCGTCGCAAGCAGGACCAGTGAGAAAAATATGCCCCCTAATATCCCCGGCATATCCTCCGCGCTGAGCAGCCTCCTGAAAAAAAACCATGCCAGTATGAACTCCAGCGAAAAGACGCCTATCGCGATATAGCAAAAAAGGTTTATCCGTTGAGAAAAGATGCGCTTTAGTTCATTTTTGTATTCGTCCTTAAACCTCTCGGGGACTATCGTCTCTTTCATTCTTTCCGGCCCACTTCCGCTTCCAACCTGTCTATCAGGCTGCTTATCTCTTTTATGGTATTCACGGGAAGCAGTTTTGAGGTCTGGACTTCGTTCTTCAGGGTCTTCAGGGTCGAGATTATCCGCCTCACCGTAGACGCCCTCCTCTTCTCTCGCGCCTCCGCCGGGTCCAGTTCCTCCCTCTGCCTTATCAGGGCGGTTATATCTTTTTTGATATCCCGGACGTCCCTGCCTTTCTCAAAGACGTTCTTCTTAAGGGCGGCATAATCCTCTTCCCCGATCTCCTTCTTGTTCTTTGCCAGCCGCAACGCGTTTATCGCTTCGTAACTGGGGACAGCGGCACCCTGCGAGACGTCGTTAAAATCCTTCTGCAGATACTGCGGCTCTTCCTTCTCGAGAAAATAATACGATTTCAGGAGTTTTACCGCGGTATCTTTCCTTATCCCTATCTCCTTGGAGGTATATGCATCAAAGGTAAGATACCCCCAGTCCCTGTAGAGCTTATCCTTCCAGACCGCATACAGCGCCTGGCCCAGATCCATCCACGACACCTTGAAGTTCTTGACGCTCTGCAGTACGCGATATCTTACAGAATTCTCATCAAGCCCTTCCATCCTGTGTTCGATCTTCTCAAGCGATCTCGTCCTTAACGTGCCCATCTGCCTCTCTTCCGTTTAGCGTAAATAGATCTTCCCTTCTTTTATCTTGTAGTCGATCTCGGCCTTAGGGCATTCCCCGGTCCAGCAATAGACACACAATCTTTCCTTAGATAACCCTATCGCCTTTATCATATCCTCCAGATATTGATACCTTAAAGTCGTGACGCCGAGGTCGTTCCTTATCCACTCGACCATCTTTTTATATTTCTCGGAATTGTGGTCCACGTATTCCGAGACGTCGTCCGCGTCGTGCCCTTCCAGGTCGCAGATGGCCTTGCGGGCTGCGAGTTCATGAATACTGCGCGTAGATAAACAGAACCTGCAGGGAAACATGAGCGGCGGACAGGCAGGCCTTACATGCACCTCTTTGGCGCCGCAATCCCAGAGTTTATTCACGGTAAAGTTCTTAAGCTGGGTGCCTCTTACTATCGAATCCTCGCATAATACTATCCTGTTGCCGTTTATTATCTCTTTTATGGGGATAAGCTTCATCCTCGCTATGAGGTCGCGCGTCTTCTGTGAAGGCGGGGTATAACTTCTGCCATAACCCGGCGAATATTTCACAAGCGGGCGCCTGTACGGCTTGCCGGACTCCATGGCGTAACCCAGGGCATGCGCCGTTCCCGAATCGGGGACACCCGAAACCACATCGACTTCTATATCCTTATCCCTCTTCGCCATAGCCCTGCCGCAGCGCTCCCTGACGATCTCGGTATTTATACCCTCGTAATCCGACGCGGGAAACCCGGAGTATATCCAAAGGAACGTACAGATCTGGTTGACGTTCCTGCCCGGCCTTCTCTGAGCCATGCCGTTCTCGTTTATCAATACTATCTCGCCGGGCTCAAGATACTTCGCTATCTCAAAATTGAGGTTGGGGAATGCGCTCGTCTCCGAGGCTACGGCCCAGGCGTCGTTCCGTTTTCCGACCACAAGAGGCGTATAGCCCGACCTGTCTCTGGCGGCATATATCCCCTCTTTATTCAGTAATAAAAGTGAGCAGGATCCGTCTATCGCCTCGAACATCTTCTCTATCCCGTCTATAAGATCGTTACCCTGTATGATAAGTTTGGCTATCAGTTCCGTGACATTGACGCTACCTTTGCTGAACTCGGTGAAAGATATCCCTTTTTCGAATAATCTCGAGACCAGTTCTTCGACGTTTTCTATAAGCCCTGTCGTGACCAGGCAAAACGGCCCGAACTTTGAGTTTAAATAGATCGGCTGTTCATCGGAAGTGCTGATGACCCCTATTCCCTTGTTGCCTTTCATCCTTCTTGTGTCGTCGTAAAATTTTGATTTAAACTGGCTCTGGCTTATGTTATGTATCTGGCGCATGAAATTTTCGCCCAGTACCGCCATCCCGCCGTATTCGGTCCCCAAATGGGTATGATAATCTGTCCCGTAGAAAAGCGTCTCTACGCAGTCCTCTTTGGATACTACACCAAAAACACCGCTCAT
>JAGUXU010000176.1 GCA_020061685.1 Candidatus Omnitrophota bacterium | reverse complement strand
TTTATGGGATGAGGTAAAGGATAAGATCAACGCTTCTGGCGTAAGCCTTTCCGGAGGGCAGCAGCAGCGGCTTTGTATCGCCCGTTGCCTTGCCGTCAAACCCGAAGTCCTGTTGTTTGACGAACCCTGCGCCAGCCTCGACCCGATATCGACGGCTAAGATAGAAGAATTGCTGCTTGACCTGAAAAAGTACTATACTATCGTCATAGTTACGCATAACATGCAGCAGGCGGCGAGGGTCTCGGATTATACGGCTTTCTTCCTGCTCGGCGAGCTGATAGAATACGGCAAGACGCAGGATATCTTTACCGCTCCGAAAGATAAGCGGACTGAAGATTATATCACAGGGAGGTTCGGTTGATGAAGAGGGTGCTTTTTATCTGTGTGGAGAATTCGGCCAGGAGCCAGATGGCAGAGGGCTTCGAGCCGGCGGGAAAGACATTTCTTTTTTCAGGAAGGTGAGGGACGATATCAGGCAAAGGGTCATAGAACTCATAAGAGAAAAAGGAGAGAAGTGATGGAACGCCATTTTGACGAGGAGCTTAAGGAGCTTAATTTGCAGATACTGAAGATGGGGGCTCTCGCGGAGGAGGCGATACTCGGGTCCGTAAAGGCGCTGAAGGAACAGAGCAAAGGACTCGCGCAAAAGATAATAGACTCGGACACGGCTATCGATGGCCTAGAGCTCGCGATAGAGGAGAACTGCCTTAAGCTCATGGCGCTTCATCAGCCGACGGCTGTGGACCTGCGGTTTATAACCACGGGCATGAAGATAAACGCTGAACTCGAGAGGATAGCGGACCTCGCGGTCGATATCGCCCAGCGGGTCCTAGAGATAGCGGATAAGCCGCTTCTTAAGCCGCTCGTGGACATACCTAAACTTTGCGCCGTCGCGCAGTCCATGCTCAAGGATGCGATCGACGCTTTTGTGAACCGCGATATCGAACTGGCCAAAAAAGTCGTGCTGCAAGATGCCGAGGCCGACAGGCTGAAAGATCTTGTCCAGCAGGAACTCGTATATGATTATATGGTGAAGGACGGGACGACCGCGCCGCGCGCGGTGCCGCTTCTGTTGATAGCTCGCCATCTGGAGCGCATCTGCGACCACACCACGAACATAGCCGAGGACGTCATTTACATGGTCCAGGCCAAAGTCGTAAAACACCATCCCGAGAAGTTAAGCTAAGATAAGTGGACAAATTCCCGAAAAGTAGTTAAAATATTGGTTAATGGTCGACCAGTTAATCCACTACCTAAAGGATATTCCCAAAGAATATGTAGTTATGATAATAGCGGCCCTTCCCGTATCGGAATTAAGGGGCGCTATCCCTTTGGCGCTGTCTTTTGGTATGCCGTTGCAAAAGGCCTTCTGGCTGTCCGTGCTGGGGAATGCCATACCTGTCATACCGATACTCTTTCTCCTGGAGCCGGTCTCAAGCAGGCTCAGCAGGTTCAAGGTCTTCGCGAGATTCTTCGACTGGCTCTTTACCCGCACGAAGAAGAAAGCCGACACCATTCAGAAATACGAAGCGCTGGGACTGGCGATATTCGTCGCGATACCCCTGCCGATGACAGGCGCCTGGACCGGCTGCATAGCCGCGTCTTTATTGAAGATGAGATTCCGTTACGCGTTCCTGGGAGCGATGGCGGGCATCATCGGGGCGGGAATAATAGTCTCCGCCTTATGCGCTTTCGGTATCATGGGCTGGAACGCGGTCACAAAATGAAAGAGGAGTAAAAAATGAGCCTATTGGTTCTGATAGTCGTGGCGTCGATCCTTCTACTATTAGGATACCTGTTCTACGGCTCTTTTTTAAGCAGGTTGCTCCAGATCCACCCCGATTTCAAGACGCCGGCATACGTACAGCAGGATAACGTCGATTTCGTGCCTGCCGGGAAATTTTATTTATTGGGGCAGCACTTCTCGGCCATATCCGCGGCAGGTCCTATCGTCGGGCCTATCCTCGCCGGCCTGTGGTTCGGTTGGATACCCGCGGTCCTCTGGATAGTCTTCGGCGCGATATTCATAGGCGGCGTCCATGATATGTTTACGCTTGTGGCGTCGGTAAGACACCACGGAAGGTCGATAGCCGAGGTCATAAAAGAGCACAAAAGCAAGAAGGCGTTCATAACCTTCCTGATATTCCTCTGGATATCCCTTGTCTATATTATCACCGCCTTTACCGACATAACGGCAGGGGCCTTTGTCGATCCGGTAAGGGGGCCAGCGGTGGCGTCCTCCTCTATGATGTATCTTTTGCTGGCGCTGACGATGGGAGTCGTCCTGAAGAAATTTAAGCCGCCGCTCTTGATAACCACACTGATATCGCTGCCTTTAGTCTTTTTATGCATCTATCTGGGGCAGATATTTCCGGTCAATCTTAAGCCGTTCTTCGGATTGAGCGTCCGGATGAGCTGGGATATGCTGCTTCTGGGATATTGCTTTGTCGCCGCCGTTATTCCGGTGTGGCTGCTCCTGCAGCCTCGGGGGTACTTAGGCGGATTTTTCCTGACGTTTACGGTCGGCATAAGTTTCGTAGGGATAGTGATCGGTAACTTCACCCAGCATTATACCGTCAATTATCCGGCGTTTATCGGCTGGCTTACTCCGCAGGGCCTGCCGCTCTTTCCGCTTCTCTTTACGACGATAGCCTGCGGCGCCTGTTCCGGTTTCCATGCCATCGTCTCCTCCGGCACGACCTCCAAACAGATCTCAAAAGAGACCGACGCGAAGGCGATAGGGTACGGAGGCATGCTGCTTGAGAGTTTTGTCGCGCTCATCGCGCTGGGTACGCTTTTGCTTCTGACAAAGGGCGAGGCGCAGGGGTTGAAGAACCCGGACCAGATATACGCCGGAGGCATCGCCACATTTTTAAGCAGTTTGGGCATAGACAGGGAACTGGCCCTGAATTTCGCGCTGCTGGCTTTCGCGACATTCGTATATGATACACTTGATGTGGCCACAAGGCTCGGCCGCTACATCTTTCAGGAATTGACGGGCATAAAGAACAGGATCAGCATCTTTATCTCGGCGCTCGCGACGCTGGCGCTGCCGGTCATATTCGTCACCGGCAAGGCGACCGATGCCGAGGGAAAATTTATCCCCACCTGGCAGCTCTTCTGGACGATATTCGGCTCAAGCAACCAGCTCCTCGCGGCTATGGTCCTCTTGGGCTTAAGCGTCTGGCTGTTAAGGAGAGGGAAGAATTATCTCGTCACTTTATTGCCGTCGATATTCATGACGATAGTCGCTTTTATCTCGCTTCTGCTCATCCTAAGGCCGCATATATTAAAGATGCTCGCCGAAGGCAACTTTATTCCCGGCCCCATCGTCATTACCGGCGTGATTCTGCTGGTCCTGGGGTCATTGTTCATCGGTGAAGGCATAATGATCTTCGCGAAGGGCGACAAAAAGAATGGGACATGAAAGCGTTCCTTCGGATGCGTGCGATGTCGCGGTGATCGGCGCAGGAGCCGCCGGAGCAATGGCCGCGATACGCGCCGGCCAGCTCAAGAAAGACGTTATTTTGATCGAGAGGAACGCCTCGATAGGGCGGAAAGTCCTCCTGACCGGCAAGGGCAGATGTAATTTGACCAATACCGCGCCGATAGATACCTTCATAGAGAAATTCGGCAAGCAAGGGTCGTTTTTAAGGACGGCCTTTTTTAATTTCTTCAATCAGGACGTGACGGATTTTTTTAAGGCTAACGGCCTCGCCTTAAAAGAGGAAAGGCAGGGAAGGGTATTTCCGGAAGACGACAGGGCGAGCTCGGTCGTCAGGGCCCTGGAGAAGGCCCTCGCCGCTAATAACGTGCGGGTGCTTTATGATTCGCGCCTTATGGAGATAAAGAGGGAAGAGGGATTTTTCCGTTTAGGGCTGGGAAGCGGCGCCGCGATAATCGCCAAAAAAATCATCCTTGCCACGGGCGGGGCGTCTTACAAGGCGACGGGTTCGACCGGCGACGGATACCGTATCGCGAAGACGCTGGGGCATACTTTTACCGCGCTTAAGCCGGGGCTGGTCCCGCTTACGACGAAGGAGGGCTGGGTAAAAGGCCTGCAGGGGCTTACCCTGAAGAATATACGCGTGACTTTCGAATGCGGGAAGAAGAAGATGACTTCCGAGGTCGGGGAGCTGCTCTTTACGCATTTCGGCATCTCGGGGCCGCTGGTCCTGGAT
>JAGUXU010000018.1 GCA_020061685.1 Candidatus Omnitrophota bacterium | reverse complement strand
ACCGGAGCCGAGCCTGTGTCTTTCTCGCTCTGTTTGAAATTCTCTATCAGGCTCTTCTTTTTTTCCTGCATAATTGTCATTAATTTCACCTCCTATTCTTGTGATATATTATCATAATCGGTCTAAAATGTAAAGGGTTATTACCTTTCGCGACTCAGGATCCGTCGCGCTTTCGCGTCGTCTTTCCTTATCTCCTCGACCAGCCTCTCGCGGCTCGCGAATTTTTTGACCCCGCGCAGCCTCTTTACAAAAGTCACCTCTATATCCTCGCCGTATATCATCGAGCGGAAATCGAATATATGGGCCTCTATCACCGGCTCTTTCTCGCCGAACGTGGAGCGCGGACCTATGAACAGGGCGCCGGCGAACCTCTTGCTGCCAAACCTTACCCTGACGGCGTAGACACCGCTCGGCGGTATCGCCTCGTGGTGCGGGTCTATGTTCGCCGTGGGATAACCCAGAAGCCTGCCTCTCCTTGACCCGCTTACGACCGTGCCGAATACCGTGACAGGACGCCCCAACATACGGGAGGCCTCTTTTAATTTTCCTGTGACGATCAGGTTACGGATGGCGGTCGATGAGACGATCCTCCCGCCGGCCTTTACCATAGGCACGACAGTCACTTTAAACCCGTATTCGCGGCCGAGCCTTTTGAGTAATGCGGTATCTCCGGCGTTATCCTTCCCGAAGACAAAATCAGCCCCTACAAAAAGTTGCGAGACCCTGAACTTGCCGACGAGTATCTTCCTGACAAAATCCCGCGGCTTAAGGTGGGAGAACTTCCTGGTGAACCTGATGACAGAGCACGCGCCGGCGCCGAGCCCGCATATAAGTCTTACCCGGTGCGCCGTGGACATTATCGATGGTATCGGCTTATGCGGCCGGAGGACTTTCAGGGGATGCGGGTCAAATGTTATAACTACACTTCTTCCCCTGTTCCTCTTTGCCGCGCGCACCGCGGCCCTGATTATCTTCCTATGGCCTAAGTGGACGCCGTCAAATATCCCTATCGCCGCGACGGTCTTTCTCATATCTTCAAAAGACGCCTTTCCAGATCGTCCCTTGAAAGGGACTTTAATTTATCCAAGAGGACGGACTTCTCCAATGTAAATTCACCGGCGCGCGTACGCCGCAAGTAAGACAGGTGGCCGCCGCAACCCAGTTTATCACCTATATCGTCGCATAACTTCCTGATGTAAGTCCCCTTTGAGCACGTCACCGAAAAATCCACTTCCGGGACCTCGACCCTCTTTATCCTCAATTCCTTGATATGGACCCTCCTGGGTTCGCGAGGGACCTCTTTGCCTTTCCTCGCGAGTTGGTATAACCTCTTTCCCTTATGCCGCAGGGCTGATACCATCGGCGGCACCTGCTCTATCTCGCCCTCAAAGGATTTAAAGGCCTGCCTGATCTCTTCTTCGGTTATACCGGCGGTGTCCGACTCGGAGAGGACCTTCCCCTCGGCATCCCCGCTATCGGTCCTCTTGCCTAAAGTAAGAGTGGCCTCATATTCCTTGTCGCCGCTTGTCAGTCCCGAGGAAAGCTTTGTCGCTTTGCCTATCAATATGACAAGGACACCGGTGGCGGCGGGGTCTAAAGTCCCCGCGTGGCCCGCCTTCTCTATCTTAAAATGCCTGCGTATAAAGTCGACTACGTCGTGGGAAGTCATGCCTGCCGGCTTGTCAACGACCAATATCCCATCCATCTTAAACGGCTTTAGCGACCTCTTTTAGTACCGTCTTCTCGGCCTGTTTGGGGTTGGCCGCTTTAATGGTGCAGCCCGAGGCGCGGGCATGCCCGCCGCCGCCGAACTTGGAAGCGATCTTATTGACGTCTATCTCTTTGCTCCCGCGGAAACTCACCTTGTACACCCCCTTCTTGTCCGTCTCCCTGAAAAACAAGGCGGCCTTGCAGCCCTTTACCGATCTCGGCATGCCTATAAAATTCTCGGCCTCGTCAAAGCTGGCCCCTGATTCCTTGAGCATCCGCTTCGTAAGCCACACCCAGACGATCTTCCCGTCCCTGCTCTTCTTTATGCCGGAGAGGACCAGGCCCAGCAGGTAAGTCGCCTGAAAAGACCTCAGCTCAAAGAGATGCTCATAAATGGCGTTCATATCCAGCCCTTCTCCGATAAGCTCGGCGGCTATCATATGCGTCTTCGCGCTGGTATTCGAGTATCTGAATGAGCCGGTATCTATCAATATCGCCGAATAGATCGTTTCCGCTTCGTCTCTGGTCAGTCTTAATCTTAATTTTTTGGATAGTTCAAATATCATCTCTCCTGTCGCGGCGGCTTTGCGGTCTACCCAGTTTACGTCCCCGAACATATCGTTGCTCACATGATGGTCGATGTTTATGACGGGCGTATCTCCGCCGATCAATCCCTTTACTTTGCCTATACGTTCGAGCGTGGGGCAATCCACTATAATGGCGCAGTCGAACTTTCCGGCCCTCTTGTCCTTTAAGTCTTTATAGAGGGTGATCGATCTTATCCCCGGCAGGAACATACATGACGTCGGCGGGGGGTCCTCGTCTATCATCACAGCTTTCTTTCCCAGCCGTTTGAGTAAACTCGCCATCGCCAACTGGGAACCGACGGCATCCCCTTCCGGGTCTATATGCGCGGATATCAAAAACCTCTTGTGCCGGCGTATCGCGTCTACGACTTTAGACAGGCTCATCCTTTATCCTCTTTCTCCCTGTGTATCTTGTCGAATATCTCGTTTAGATGGATGATATACTCGGTGGACTCATCCAGCCTGAACAATAACTCCGGGACGAACTTAAACCTCATCCTCTCGCCCAGCAGTTTTCTTATATAGCCCGACGCCGAGTTAAGCCCCTCGAAGGCCCCTTCTTTCTCATCCTTGCCCCCTAACGAACTGAAAAAGACCTTGGCGTTCCTTAGATCAGGGGTGACTTCGACTTTGGTGACCGTGATAAAACCTATCCTCGGGTCCTTTATCTCCTCGCTTATTATCCTTGAGATATGCTCCCTCATCTCGCTTGCGACTCTCTCCGGCCTTACTCCCATTATAGTAGCTCCGTGTTGTAGTTTATCAGGTCGGCCTGCCTGGATTCCTTGATGAAATCCACTATCTTTGACAGCGCCTGATCGACATGGATCTTTTCAGTCCCGACATACGCCATGCCGAGCACCGATGCCTGCCATTTCTCGTGCTCGCCTATCTCGGCGACCGATACGTTGAACTTATTCCTTATCTTATCCTTGATGCTCTTTATGACCATCCGCTTCTCCTTCAGGGACAGGCTCTCGGGTATCCTTAATTCTACGGTCAATATCCCGACTATCATATCAACTTTTAAAATGCCTCATCGCGAAATCAAGTTCTTCGGCCTTCGTCTTTATCTTCAGATCGAGCTTGGCATGCAGCGTCTTCTTCAGCGCCTGCCTGAAATGCGGGCCGGGCCGTATCCCTTTTTTTGTAAGATCGTCGCCGCGCACGCTCAATTTTATATCGGCGTATTTCGTCAGGTAATCCATTATCCTGCGCCTTGCCGTCTGGAATCCCGATTTCGCCATCATAAGCAGCAGGACCTCGACAGATAATCCTTCGAGGCAATCATAGATCTGGCTCGGCCTTAATTTCTCTTTTCTGCTCAAAAATAACAATGCCTTGTCCGCGGACCTCTTGTAGGACATGAGCTTGGCGCAATCGGCCTTCATAAAGACGAATTCATCGCATATCTTCTGGACCTCGGCCGTGTCCAATCCGTCAAGCAACGCCCCCAGATATATCAACCATCGGTTCAGCACGTGCCTTCTCTTAAGCCGCACCGCGTCGTACCATGCCAGCACCTCATCAACGGAATCAAAGAGGCCGGCTGCCGGCCTTGTCAATTTAAGGGCGGGGGCGACGAACCTCAATTCGTTCAATTCCGCGAGGCGCCTGACTGCCTTCAGCGGCTTCTCCTCGCTTAGTATCGCTATCATCTCTTCCCTTATCCTCTGTTTCTGCGTGCGGTCGACCATCTTGAGGCCCACCGCTTTTTTAATGAGGTCCTCGGTGTGCGGCTCTATCCTGAAGTCAAACCTCTGCTCAAACCTCACGGCCCTGAAGATGCGGGTGGGGTCGTCAACGAAACTAAGGTCGTGCAGGGCCCTTATCCTGCCTTCCTTAAGGTCCCTCCTGCCCTTAAATGGGTCGAGCAATTCCCCGAACCCGTGCCTGCTTAATTTAAAGGCCATCGCGTTTATCGTGAAGTCACGGCGGAAGAGGTCGTTCTCTATGGGGCCGAACTTCACGGTGGGAAGCGCCGCCGGCCGTTCGTATATCTCGGTCCTCGTCATCGCCACATCGATCTTGAATTTCCCTCCGAAAAAGACGGTCGCGGTGCCGAACCTTTTATGGTGGACATAGCATCCGCAAAGCTCCTTCGCCAAACGCTTGGCGAACTCTATGGCGTTGCCCTCTATGACTATATCTATATCGAGATTCTCCACCCCCAACAACAGGTCCCGGACGAAGCCGCCGACCGCGAAAGCCGAGAACCCCATATCGTCGGCTGTCCTGCCTATGAACTTAAGAAGTTCCGCCATCTTCTTCGGGAAAGACCTCTTTATCTTAGAGGTCAGATTTAAAGTATAAAGACGGCCCGAAGTTTTGCCCCGGGGTTCCTCAAATAATCTGGCGTGAAAGGCCCGCAATAAGTCCGAGCGCGTGACGGCACCGAGCAATTTGGCCCCTTCAAAGACAGGCACACAGCCTACCCCTTTCTCATAAATGATATCCTGGATCGCGTAGACCGACGTATCGGCCTTTACCGGAAATATCTTGCCCGACATATAACCTTTGATACGCGAATGTCCGAAGCCGCGCGATATCGCCTTCTCGAGGTCCTTGATCGCCGCGATGCCGGCTATGCTGCCCCGCTCGCGGATGACCGCGTATTCGGTCCCGGACGCCGCTATCTTATCCCTGACGCGGCGGACAGGCTCATCCGGACCCGCTTCAGGCAATTTGGCGGAGATAAGGTCTTTCGCTTTTATGTCGGGCCGTATATGGCTGTGGAGATAATCTATCAGCCTCTCCCTGACCTCGCTTAAATTCATGTCCTTTATGACCGCGCCCGCCGCAGAATGATGTCCGCCCCCGCCGAATACGCCTGCGATCTTCGCGACGTCCACGAACGGCAGGTTGCTTCTGGCGATAAACTGGACCTTATCTTTCGTCTGGACCATGACGAAACTGACGTTGTAATTCTCCGCCTCCTCCAGTTTGTGTGCGAGCAGGCTTAAGTCTTCCACATATTCCTCGCTTGTCGCGGCCGCGATCGCGACATGGATGCTGTTTATGATATGGATCTCGGTCGACTGGATAAGTTGCGCGAGGAGTTTCAGCTCTTTATCGCTCAATTCGCGTTTTAAATACGAGGCGACCAGATTAAGGTCCGCGCCTTCGGATACGAGGTAGCTCACCATGTCTATGTCCAGCATCGTCGTCGTGGGAAAGGTAAGGGAACCCGTATCCTCATAGATACCCAGGGCCATGATAGTCGCCTCAAGGGGAGTTATCTTTATTTCTTGCTTCTTTATAAGTTCCGCCAGGATCGTCGTCGTGGCGCCGGTCTTCTTATAGACGTCTTTTTCCGCCTTGATGTCTTCCGCCGTGCGGGGATGATGGTCGTAGATATGGACCTCGAGGCCCTTCTTCCCGACCAGTTGCGCCATACGCCCGATCCTGCCCGCAAGCCGCGTCTCGACGATGATGAGCCGGCTTACGCTCTCAAGCGAGACGTCCCTCTCGTATTCTATCTTCGCGAGGTCCTCGCTTAAAGACATAAACTCCCTGACCGCCCTTTCCTGCGAGCCGGGAAGGACCAGCCTCGCGCCCGGATAGAGCTTGCGCGCCGCTACCATCGAGGCGAGCGCGTCAAAATCGGCGTTCGCGTGAGTGGTGATCAGGTCCATTAAAAGAATCTGGATGCGCCCAGTATTGCAAAATGGCTGTCTATACCGCCGTTCGGTTTCTTGATCCCGAGGTTGGAGATATGCCTGAACCGGTAACCAGCGTTAAGCGCCCATGTGTCGTCTATGAAATAATAAAGGCCCGCTCCGGCCTGGTCGACAAAATTCATATGCGACCCCTGCTTTCTGGTCTTCTCCGAGATATAGATCCCTCCCGTGCCGCCCTCTATGTAAGGATAGAACCTCTTTGTCACCGGAAAAGCGTACTTCAAGAGGGTGCCGCAACCGACTTCATAATTTGAACTGGGTTTTATGACGGGATTCACGAACGGCTCGACCATGAACAAGAACATACCGGGCATCTTATCCAGTTTGAGCCATTTCTTCAGGTTGAATCCGAACCGTGCGCCGATATATACGGTGTCATAGTCCTTTGAGGCGTTATCATCCCCCGTATCCGCGGTCCCCCAGCCGGAATAAAGGCCGATTTCCTTTAAGGTGGCGTCGCTGTTAAGCGTATCCGCGGGTTCCGCGTTCACAAGCCCTGTCATTCCCAAAAATAATACTGCAAGAACAATGCTTCTTACCATCTTCCTTCCTCCTTTCCTTTATTTAGTAAATATCATCTTTAATGATACCAGAAACATGACCGTTCCGAATAGCCTTTGCAGGAATATGTTCGATAGGCCAACCGCAACCTTGGCGCCGAATAACCCTCCCACAAAAAATGCGAGACATATCGGCACCGCCGCCTTAAGGTCGACATATCCGTTCCTGTAGTATACCAAAAAAGCCAGCAGCCCTATGGGAGGCAAAAGCAAGGCCAGTGTCGTTCCCTGTGCCTGCAGCTGGCTGAATTTAAATACATAGATCAGGGCGGGTATTATTATAAGTCCTCCTCCTATCCCTATCAGCCCGCTGAGGATCCCGGCCGAGAGGCCGAGCATTAAATAAAGTATAATATTAAGCATATCCTTCTCCTTTTTGAAATGGTGCGCCTGGTGCGAATTGAACGCACAACCTTCAGCTCCGGAGGCTGACGCTCTATCCAATTGAGCTACAGGCGCGTCGTCCCGCTCTTTCGAGCGGGCAAACATAATTATAATCAAAAGAGCGGGACTCCCTGAGAGAAAACCCTGAAGGTTTTCTCTCAGCGCCCCATTATGTCCGGTACCAAGGGGCTGCTCTTTTTCCTTCCGCTGGAAGCTTATATGACAGAGGGAAAACGATCTTTTCCCTCTGTAACTCCCTTTCTTGCGCCTTGCGGCGCAGTCGCATCAAGGGCGCGGATGAAATTTCTGGTGTATCTGCTTCAGCCGCTCCTTGTTTATATGCGTGTATATCTGGGTCGTCGAGATGTTCGCGTGCCCGAGCAATTCCTGGACAACCCTCAAGTCCGCCCCCCTCTGCAAGAGATGCGTCGCGAACGAATGCCTTAGCGTATGCGGGGTGACCCTCTTCTTTATGCGTGCTTCGCGGACATAGCGCTTAATCACCATCCAGAACGACTGGCGCGACATCGGTTTCCCCAGCCGCGTCAAAAATAACGCGCTTGATTCGCCCTTCTTTAAAAATTTCGGGCGCGCCCTGGCGAGATACTTCTGCAGGGCCTCTTTCGCCTTGCGGCCGACCGGGATTATCCGCTCCTTCTGCCCCTTGCCGATGCATCTCACAAACCCCACATCCAAGTGCACGTCGCTTACTTTCAGGTTCACGAGTTCCGAGACCCTCATGCCCGTCGCGTACATAAGTTCAAGCGCCGCCTTGTCGCGCAGCCCCTGCTTCTTGAGCGTATTCGGTTTTCCCAGTATCGCCTCGACCTCGTTTAAATCCAGGACATCAGGCAGCGTCTTCCATAACTTAGGGGTCTCGAGCACGGAAGTGATATCTTCCTTGACATAACGCTGCGCCGTAAGGTATCGATGGAAGATCTTTATGGCGACGAGATTACGCGCGATAGAACTGGCGTTAAGCTTTTTCCTGTTCTCGTTTTTTCCTTCCTTTAGTTCCATCAGGAAATCCTGTATGTCCTGCCTCTTGACTTTATCAAGGCTGTCTATTCCCCTTTTTTTGAGGAATTCAGCGTATTTCTTAAGATCGCGGCCGTATGACTCCAGCGTGTTCTTGCTTAAGCCCCGCTCGATCGAAAGATAATCCAGAAATTCCTTTATCTGTTCTCTCATAGAAATGGATTATGGGTTTTTTCGTAACCTATCGTCGTAGCCGCTCCGTGTCCGGGATAGACCTTCGTCGAATCCGGCAGGATTAATAATTTTTTCCGTATGGACTTTAATAAGTCCTCCTCCGAACCGTAGGGAAAATCCGTCCTGCCTATCCCCTCGTTAAATAACGCGTCGCCGGTAAAAACTATGTCCCCGCATTTAACCGATATCGATCCCGGCGTATGTCCGGGCGTATGGATGACCTCCAAAATCAGATCGCCCACATAAAGCTTATCCCCGTCCTCCAGCGCCCTGTCCGCGGGGGGCGATGAGATCGTCATACCCAGCATCGCGGAAAGATTCTTCGCCGGACTGTTCAAGAATGGGATGTCCGATCTGTGGATCATGACCGGCAACCCGAATTTTCCGTTGGCGCCTATATGGTCGGCATGGCCATGGGTATTTATGATGTATCTCGCCGAAAGCTTGTCCCTGTTCAACCGTCCTTTGATCCTGTCATCCTCGGCGCCGGGGTCGATTATCACGGCTTCAAGGGTCTTGGCGCAGCCTAAGATATAACAGTTCACCTCCATCGGACCGACGGTGATGGTCTCCAAGATATACCTCATTTACTCTCTTCGGCCTTTTTATCCGGCAGCGTCTGTTCTATCGTCTGGAGCGGCTTTATAGGCTCCTCTTCCCTTAGGATGAACGCTTTTACCGCCGTCGGCTCGAATTCCCTTATAATGAGCCGTCTCTGGTTCTCGAGGTCGTGCCACATACTATCAGCAAGGGCATCGTTCGGCCGGCCAAGCCGAACCTTACCCAATACGCGCTCGTAGACCTTGATATGGGGCTCGAGGGCCTCTTTCTTAGGGCTATTCAGGAGGTCCTGCATCCTTTCCAGATCTTCGACCGCCCTGCTTGCGGCCAGGACCTGCCGCTTATTGCTCAATTTGTTCTGAAGGCAGTTCATCAGGTCTTCCGTCCCTGTCCGCCAGTAAATGAAATGATTGTCGTACAGAACGGAATTCGGATAAATTCCTTTATAGTCCTGAGGGACTAAGACCGGAGATACTTTCTTGCCTGCCTTAGGCTTACGGCTGAATTTCTTCTTTAATGTCTCGCAACCGGAGAGATTTAAAATGATGACGGTAAGTATCAATAGAAGGCCGAGCCTTTTTAGATATCTCATTACCCTGTCTCCTTTATGATTTTATTGAATTGCCCTTCATCCATGATCTTTACGCCTAATCGCTTCGCTTTATCGTATTTCGAACCCGGATCCTCACCTGCCACCACGAAATCCGTCTTCTTGCTTACGCTTGAGGAGGCGTTGCCGCCGAGACCCCTGATTAATTCTTCCGCCTCGGGACGGGAATGCCCCTTAAGTTCGCCTGTAAAGACGAACGTCTTGCCCGCTAACTTCATCGAAGCCGGTGAACGCGGCTTCTCCGCGAATTTAATGCCCGCGTCCTTAAGTACCTTCAGGACTTTCTTGCTGGCGGGATTGCGTAAGAAATCATATATTGACTGCGCCACGACCGGGCCTATCTCGGGGGTAGCGGATAGCTCATCGACGCTCAACCCCGATATCCTGTCTATCGAATGGAACGTCCGCGCCAGGACATCGGCTATGTGCTTTCCGACATGGCGTATGCCCAGCGCGTATATAAAGCGGCTCAAGGTATTATTCTTGCTCTTGCCGATAGCGTCGATCAGGTTACGGGCGGACTTATCGCCCATCCTCTCAAGCGAACGCACCTTCTCAAATTTTAAGCCGTAGATATCGCCGTAATCCGAGACCAGTTTATTCTCCACCAACTGGTCCACCATCGCCTCGCCCAGCCCTTCTATATCCATCGCGGCACGGGAAGCGAAATGGATGAGGCTCTCTTTAAGCTGCGCCGGGCAGAACACGTTCTCACACCTGTAGGCGA
This sequence comes from Candidatus Omnitrophota bacterium, assembly GCA_020061685.1. Classification (GTDB taxonomy): domain Bacteria; phylum Omnitrophota; class Gorgyraeia; order Pluralincolimonadales; family Pluralincolimonadaceae; genus JAGUXU01. The sequence continues at coordinate 694 of JAGUXU010000018.1, read as the reverse complement.
CCTCGCCCTCCTCGCGCCTGACCGGACTCCTGCAGACCGGACATTTGGCCGGCATAACGAACGCCTTTTCCTTGCCCGTCCGCTTTGACTTGACGACGTCCACGATCTGCGGGATTATCTCTCCCGCCTTCTCAAGGATCACCGTGTCGCCTATCTTTACGCCCTTGCGTTCTATCTCATCCATATTATGGAGCGAGGCATGTTTGACTGTCGTACCCGCCACAAAGACCGGTTTAAGGACCGCCACCGGCGTCAATGCCCCGGTCCTTCCGACCTGTATCTTGATATCCTCGAGCTTCGTCTCGACGCGTTCGGCCGGAAATTTATACGCTATCATCCATCTCGGCGACTTGGAGGTCTTGCCGAGTTTCCTCTGCTGGGCGAATGAATCCACCTTTACGACCATGCCGTCTATATCGTAGTCAAGTCCCTCGCGGTTCTTCTGCCAGATATCGCAGAATTTCAGGACCTCGTCTATATCGGAACATTTTTTATAATTGGGGTTGACCCTGAATCCCAGGCCCCTGAGCCCTTCGAGTAGCCCGGACTGCGACTTAAAAGGCGCCCCCTCGGAATATCCGATCCCGTGCGCGAAGATATCCAACCCGCGCTTGGCTACGATCCTCGGGTCAAGCAGTTTGAGGGACCCGGCCGCCGCGTTACGGGGGTTGGCAAAGAGTTCCTCGCCCGCCTT
>JAGUXU010000175.1 GCA_020061685.1 Candidatus Omnitrophota bacterium | reverse complement strand
GGTCATAACCATGAAGGCTGCTACTACGAGTATCATTATTCTTTTCATTGTTTCACCTCCTTTCAGTTAATTTTTACTTGAAGATTAAAATTTAAGTTAAGTGCAAAAAGTATAACATTTGAACATTGTATTGTCAAGTGGATTTAATTGCTTTTTTTAGGTCTTATTTTGCTCTAAATTGGAAGGATTACTTGCCCTTAGATTGCGCCTCGACACTTACATCATCAATCCACACAGTTCCTTTTCCCTGCGCATAGCACATAAAATCGGCATTTGTGGTTCCAGGGGGAGCTACACCGGTTATCAACGTCTTGTAGGTCCAGGTTGTATTTTCGCCGGTAACCACCGCAAGTTTGTCGGTCCTTAGTATCGTTCCTTTACTGTCTTTAAATTCCACTCTCAGGTAGGCAGCAGGAGATGACGGTGGCTGCCATCCCTCAGTCGCAACCCAGGCGGTGAAGATATAGGCCTGTCCCGGTTTTATATCAGAAATATTCTGCTTATAGTAACCCCATGTACTTTTGTCCATTCCCCCCACCGCTATATGTTTAGTTCCGCTATGCTGTTGCCCATCGTTTTTCCAGCAATGCCAGGATTCGTCACCGCTTCTTTCGCATTCCCAATAACTCGGCATGCTCTGATCATCCGCATATTGTCCCTCTTCAAAACCCGGATTCTTAAGCATATTTGCCTGAGTAACGGCAGGCAATAACATAACTGCATAGATCATAAAAACTAATCCTTGCCATTTCTTCATCGTCTTCACTCCTTTCTTGTTAAGTTAAAATTTAACTAATTGGTAAATATACTATATCGCTTTTGGTCTGTCAAGGGAATTTATTTGTCTTTCCTGCGGTTTATTTTGCTTTGCCCTTGACAAATGCCAAATGATATGTTAAAAATTAACCTATGATAAAGAAAAGGAAGAGAAAGGCCAATCTGGAAGTAACGATCAAGGATATAGCCAAGGAGTTGAGGATCTCTATCGCCGCCGCCTCAAAGGCCTTAAACGACCTGCCCGGCGTAAGCGATTCGCTGCGCCTTAAGGTCAAGAAAGCCGCCGAGACGATGGGATACAAGAAATACCTGAGGTCATCAATGGTCAACGCCTATGAGAGGAACCTTAAATTCATCATTGTCCTCTACGGCAGTATAGGCGGAAACCTTATGGAAGAGCTTGAGGCCGGTATCGCCGAGAATATAAGGAAAAAAGGTTACTACGAGTTCAGGTATCTTATCGATGTGAGCAAGGAATTGAATTCCGAAGACAAAAAGGAATTGTTCCTCGACACCATCCTGAAAGAAAAAGGTATAGTCGGGATCCTCGCGTGTTATTTAAAGATATCCGATGTCCTTATAGCCAAGTTATATAAGAACAAGATACCGGTAGTCCTTCTTGAGAATTACACGGATTTTGGCAGAAGCGTGACAATAGATAGCGTCAAGGCCAGTTATAGGGCGGTCAATAAACTGGTAGAACTCGGCCACAAAAAGATCGGCTGCATAATGCCTCAGGAGGACATAGACCATGTCTGGGCCGAAAGACTAGAAGGCTATAAAAAGGCCTTGAAGGATAAGGGAATCAAATATGACCCCACCTTGATCGTCTATGAAAATACCGTGGACATACCCGGAGCCGCATACGCCACCAAAGAATTGCTCGAAAAAGACCCTGAGGCTACCGCCATCCTTTACGGAAGCGACAGGCAAGCTTACGGCGGCATGAAGGCTCTTCGCGATCTGGGCAAACGCATACCGGAGGACATAGCTATCATCGGCTTCGATGATATAGAATTTAACAAAATTATGACGCCTTCTCTTTCCTCGGTAAAACAACCCATCAGGGAACTCGGCGAACTTGGCTTAAATATGCTTTTCGAGTCCATCGAGAAGAACGACCTTTCGCATAAATCCGTGGTCCTGGATACCGAACTGATGCTGAGAAGTTCGTGCTTAAAAGATTACAGGGAAAGTTAAATGGGTCTTAGAAAGCGGATTTCTGCGAAGCTGCCTTTAGTTGCCGCCTGCCTCTTTATAGCGTTAACGGTGACGGCCTCGGACAATATCTTGCTTAGTCCGGGTTTTGAAGATACCCCTTCCGGTGAGGCGCCCGCATTCCCGCCGTGGTGGGAATGGAACGATATCGGTGCGGTAATGACCGGCACCACGGGCGGAGAAGTAAGCGGCAAGGTCTCTCATAGCGGAAAACGTTCAGTGGCCAGACGTGTAAAAGGAAAGGCTCTCGGCTGTTATGCGCAGACGGCAGAGGTCGTGCCGGGACAGATAGTCGACGCCGGCATCTGGATCAGGACATCTAAGGAATTTACCGGCGCGGAAGCTTATCTTAGGATCGAATTTAAGACCAAAGATGCTACGATAATCCAGGCCGTAGAGTCAAAAAAAATAAGCTCTCCCGGTGAATCCTGGAAATTATACACCATCGAGGCCACCCCGGTCCCCGAGAGGGCCGCTACGGCTGTCTTCTGCCTATTCGTAAGAGGCAAGGATAAGAATTCCTCCGGCACCGCCTGGTTTGACGACGGTTACATGCACATTAAATTCAAAGGATTGATCTGATGAGAAAAAAATGCTTGGTCTTTATGCTGTTGTTCCTTTTTGCGGTAAATGCCGGCGCGGCAGAGAATCTCCTGAAAAATCACGGCTTTGAGGAAAATGCCGGCCCCGGGACCGGCAGATTTTCCGAATGGCAAACCTGGGGAGGAAATGTATACGACGTTCACGCTAAAGAAAGCCATGGCGGAGATTCCTCGGCCAAATTCTGGTGGGAAGGCGGCATATACCAACAAGTACCGGCAGCCCCTGAATCCGAATACCTGCTTACGGCCTGGCTCTTAAATCCCAAGAGCGAGCCGCTGGATCCGGAAGGGACAAAATTTGCCATTCTGGAGCTGCAATTTATCTCAAAGGATAATGATATCCTCACCACTAATGAAAGCGGGCCGTTTGATTGCAAAAGGGAGATCGGCAAGTGGTATCAACTGCGAGTCAACGGGATCGCCCCGCCGAACGCCTCATTTGTCCGCGCCGTCGTGACGTTCATAGGCGGTGAAGGCACCGGCATAGTCTGTATAGATGACGTTGATCTAGAGTTATTGGGGCAAACGGAATTTTTCAAAGGGGCTTCCAAAGAGCCGTCTTCCATTGACCTTGAAGGGGAATGGCTATTCAGGAAAGGCGATAATCCGGCTTGGGCAAAACCGGATTGTGACGATTCGAGATGGGACAAGATCGAAGTGCCCGGCCCGTGGGAAATATCATATACCGATTATGACGGATTTGGATGGTATCGGCTTCATTTCAGGGTCCCGGTTGGAACCGAAAAAGAACCCCTCTTCCTGCTCCTTGGCAGGATAGACGACGCAGATGAGGTATATTTAAACGGCATCATGATAGGAAAGAGCGGAAAGATGCCGCCTCAATTTACAACAGCGTGGAGCAGAAAAAGGCAGTACATCATAACCCCGGATATGGTCAACTATGGAGGAGAGAATATATTAGCGATAAGGGTCTACGATAAGATCTGGCAGGGCGGTATCGTCAGGCGGCCGGCAAAGATATTGAATGCAGCCGGTTTAGTGTCCTATTTTAAAGAAATAGGGACTATGGGGATCCAGCTTGGGCAACCGATATCGCCGCAGGAATTCGCCGAATGGAAAAAGAAAACAAAAGGAATTACCCCCTCCCGCTGCAAAACAAAGAAGCTGGCTAACGGCGGATGGACGTTCCTGCTGTCCGACGGCAAACCTTTTATGCCGGTCGGTACGGAATACGAACCGCTCGCTATTTACAGCGAAATGGATTGGAAACTGGTAGAGCGGGATCTGGACCTTATCAAGGATGGCGGTTTCAACACCTTGAGCGTCTGGTGCATGGATTATAATCAAAG